>NZ_VXCZ01000020.1:0-129349 GCF_052850795.1 Pseudomonas sp. 910_23
GTCCACTCTATCCGCGCACGGCTGGCATCCCTCAATCGCCCGACAAAATTGCACAGTTATTTCCGAGCCAGAGCACTAGAATAGCCACCTAACTATTTTAGAGTCAGAGCCCTATCTATGCCCGATCCGGTTGATGCCGTTGAGGTGTCGGATTTACCACTGGACGACCTGGTGGCATGCCATGAGTGCGATTTGCTGATGCGCAAGCCAGCGCTCGCCCCTGGCGAAAAAGCCCAGTGCCCACGCTGTGGCTACGAGTTGTATGCTCACCGCCACAATGTGGTCGAGCGGAGCCTTGCTTTAGTACTTGCGGCCCTGCTGCTTTACATCCCGGCGAACTTTTTGCCCATCATGCAGCTCAATCTACTCGGGCAGTCCTCGGAGGACACCGTATGGAGCGGCGTTGTTGGCTTATTCGATACCGGTATGCAAGGCGTTGCTGCCGTTGTGTTCTTGTGCAGCATGGGGATCCCCTTGCTAAAGCTGCTCTGCCAATTGGCAGTGTTGCTCAGCATCCGCTGGAACATCGGTCGCAGTTACGGGCTGTTGTTGTACCGCATCTACCACCATATGAAGGATTGGGGGATGCTGGAGGTCTACTTGATGGGCGTACTGGTGGCAATCGTAAAGCTCGCCGACATGGCCTCCATCACGATCGGCCTGGGTCTGGTCTGCTTCGTCAGTTTATTAATGGTTCAAGTTCTGCTTGAGGTGGTCATGTCACCCCACCAGATCTGGCAAGCACTGTCAGGAGAGGATGACCATGCGGGCGATTGATGCAGGCATTCTGATTTGTACCGAATGCCATGAATTGAACAAGCAAGAAGCGGATACCGACGAGCAACTCTGTACCCGTTGCGGCGCGTTGATCCATGCGCGTCGCCCCAATAGCCTCACCCGTACCTGGGCATTGCTGATCACCGCAGCAATCTTGTATATCCCCGCCAACCTGTTGCCCATCATGACCGTCAACTCCCTCGGCCAAGGCGACCCGAGTACCATCATGGCGGGTGTGATCCAGCTGGTGCAGCACGGCATGTTTCCTATCGCCGCCGTGGTGTTCATCGCCAGTATTCTGGTGCCTACATTCAAGTTGGTAGGCATCGGCCTGTTGCTGTTTTCGGTGCAGCGTCACCAACCGCTGTCTGCGCAACAACGCATTGTGATGTACCGTTTTATCGAATTCATTGGCCGCTGGTCCATGCTGGATATCTTCGTGATCGCCATCCTGGTGGCGGTCGTTAACTTTGGGCGACTTGCCAGTGTCGAGGCCAATCTCGGTGCTGCAGCGTTCGCCAGTGTGGTGATCTTGACGATGCTTGCCGCAGTAACTTTCGATCCCCGACTGATTTGGGATAACACGGAGTCGGACGACGACCATGAGTGATTTGCCTAAAGCTAAAACCCGCCCGGCCTCCAATTGGTCGGCTATTTGGGTGTTGCCCCTGATTGCCCTGATCATCGGTGGCTGGCTGGGGTGGCGCGCCTACTCCCAGCAAGGTCTTGAGATTCAGGTTCGCTTTGAGAGCGGCGAGGGTATTCAAGTCAACAAGACTGAAGTGGTCTACAAAGGCATGACCGTCGGCAAGGTCAAGACCCTGGCCCTGGATGACGAAGGCAGCAATCGCGGGGTGATCGCCACCATCGAGATGAACAAGGATGTAGAGCAGTATCTGAGGACCAACACCCGCTTCTGGTTGGTCAAGCCCAGCGTCAGCCTCGCCGGCATCACTGGCCTGGAGACCCTGGTTTCGGGTAACTACATCGCCGCCAGCCCGGGCGATGGTGAGCCCACGCGCAAGTTCAAGGCGCTGTCTGAAGAACCACCGTTATCCGACGCCAAGCCGGGCCTGCACCTGACGCTCAAGGCCGACCGCCTGGGCTCGCTGAACCGTGGCAGTCCGGTGTTCTACAAGCAGATTCAGGTCGGCCAGGTCAAAAGCTATCTGTTGTCCGAAGACCAGAGCATCGTCGAGATCAAGGTTTATATCGAGCCGACCTACGCCAGCCTGGTGCGCAAGCACACGCGTTTCTGGAACGCCAGCGGCATCAGTATCGACGCCAACCTCTCCGGGGTGAAGGTGCGCAGCGAATCGCTTTCCAGCATTGTGGCCGGTGGTATCGCCTTCGCCACACCGGAGAATCGCCAAGACAGCCCACCCACCGACCCGAGCCTGCCTTTTCGCCTGTACGAGGACTTCGATGCCGCCGCAGCCGGCATCAAGGTCAAGGTCAAACTCACCGATTTCGAAGGCCTCCAGGCCGGGCGTACCCCGGTCATGTACAAAGGCATCCAGGTTGGTAGCCTGAAAACCCTGAAGATCGACCCGGACCTGTCCAGCGCCAGCGCCGAGTTGACCCTTGATCCTTTGGCCGAAGACTACCTGGTCCAGGACACGCAATTCTGGGTGGTCAAGCCGTCCATCTCCCTGGCAGGCATCACCGGCCTGGAAGCACTGGTCAAAGGTAACTACATCGCGATCCGCCCGGGTGACAAAGGCACCCCGCCACAACGTGAGTATGTGGCCCGCGCCAAGGCGCCGCCGTTAGACCTGCGCTCCCCCGGCCTGCACATGGTGCTGCTCACCGACAACCTGGGCTCGCTGGATGTCGGCAGCCCGATTCTGTACAAACAGGTCAAGGTGGGTTCGGTGCAGAGCTACCAGTTTTCACGCAAGAAGAAGCAACTCGTGATCGGCGTTCATATCGAGAAAGAGTATGAAGGCCTGGTCAACGGCTCGACACGTTTCTGGAACGCCAGCGGTGTCACTCTCACTGGTGGGCTCACCGGTGGCATCCAGGTCAAAAGCGAATCCCTGGCCAGCCTGATGGCCGGCGGTATCGCCTTCGAAACACCGGAGCCCAACGTTCCCCTGAAGCACCGTATCCCGCGCTTCCGTTTGTTCGCCGACCGTGACGCCGCGAATCAGCATGGCACCCTGGTGACGATCAAGGTCGATCGTGCCGACGGCCTGCGCCCCGGTACAGCCGTACGCTTCAAAGGCCTCGATGTTGGCAAGGTCGAGAGCGTCGACCTCAGCGCCGACATGCAGTCCGTATTGCTGCGCGCCCGTATTACTCAGGTGGCTGATCGTATCGCCCGCGCAGGCAGCCAGTTCTGGGTGGTCAAGCCGGAGCTGGGCCTGATGAAGACCTCCAATCTTGAAACCCTGGTCACCGGGCAATACATCGAGGTGCAGCCTGCGGTGAAAAATGCCGGGCCGCAAAAAAACTTTGTTGCACTGGATCAGCCACCGGAGACTGTCCAGCAGGAGCAAGGCCTGAGCCTGACACTCAGCGCCGCTCGCCGTGGTTCGCTCAAAGAAGGCGTGCCGGTCACTTACCGTGAAGTCACCGTGGGCAAGGTCACCGGCTATGAACTGGGCCAGACCGCCGACCGTGTGTTGGTGCATATCCTGATCGAGCCCAAGTACGCACCCCTGGTACGCAGTGGCAGTCGCTTCTGGAACACCAGCGGCTTCGGTCTCGACTTCGGCCTGTTCAAGGGCGCGACGGTGCGCACCGAGTCCCTGGAGACCTTGGTGGCCGGCGGTATCGCCTTTGCCACGCCGGATGGTGAACGCATGGGCAACCCGGCACGGCCACAGCAGACCTTCCCGTTGTTCGATAAGTTTGAAGATGAGTGGCTGACCTGGGCGCCCAAGATTCCACTCGGTAAATAAACCGATGCGCGGCCTTCGCGAGCAAGCCCGGCTCCCACAGGGACATGCATTTTCAGCAAGTATGCATTCCAACTGTGGGAGCCGGGCTTGCCCGCGATGAGGCCCACAAACACACCGCAAATCCCAAGCCGAAAAAAAGGCCGCGATCCAAAAGATCGCGGCCTTTTTGCATGTCAGCGCAACGCGTCAGACCTCATCCAGCTCCGGCTCATCGGCTTGCACATTTATCGTCGCCTTCACCACATCGTGGCGACGGATGTATTTCCAGTCCGCCTCATCAATGTAGATTCCGTTCGGCCCGCTGCCGCCTTCCAGGTCGATCGCCACCTGGGCGGAGACCTGCGGCTTCACACTGGCCAGGATCGGCACGAAGCCCAGTTGCAAGCTGGTTTCCAGCAAGGCAGCCTGGTTCTTCTCATCAATGTCTGCAGCCTCATCGAGGTAATACGGCAAACGCACACGGCCGGCCTGGTCACGGTCCATCAAGTGCAACAACAAGTACATGTTGGTCAGCGCCTTGATGGTCATGGTGGTGCCGTTGGACGCGGCGCCATCGATGTCGGTATGAATCACCGGCTGACCGTGCACCTTGGTGATCTCGAACGCCAGTTCGAACAAGTCCTTGAGGCCCAGCTGGTTATGGTTGGCCGCAACGAGGCGCGCCAGGTATTCCTTGGCCTCTTCGTTCTTGTTGTCCTGCTCGGCGCTCTGGCTGAGGTCGAACACCGACAGCGTTTCGCCTTCTTCATACTGGCCAGCACTGTGGATGATCTGGTCGATATGCTTGAGGGCTTCCTTGTTCGGCGCCAGCACGATGCGAAAGCTCTGCAGGTTGGAGACCTGGCGTTTGTTGATCTCGCGGTTGAACAACGCCAACTGGTGTTCAAGGCTGTCGTAGTCGCTACGGATATTGCGCAGGGTACGGGCGATATCGGTCACCGCTGCTCGGCGTGCCTTGCCCAGCGTCAACGCTTCGTCGGTGCGGTGCGCATAGGCGTTGATCAGCAGCTGCAGGCGACGCTCCATGTCATCTTCGCTGTCGAACTTGGCCACACCCTTGAGGCGCACCTGGGCGTACAGGGCTTCGATCTGGCCGTCGGCGCGCAGCAAGCCCTGCCAGCTATCCTGGTAGTCATTGAGCAGTGGCAGCAAGTTGTCCATGGAGTCGTCGACCGGGTCCATGAACGGCGTGCCGAACGGCAGGTCCGCCGGCAACAGCTGACGACGACGCAACGCATCATCCAGCGTGCGTTGCTTGGCTTCCATATCGCCGATCTGGCGGCCGACCAGTTGCAGCTTGGCCGACAATTGCTGGACTCGCTCGGTAAAGGCATCGCTGGAGCGCTTCAGCTCGTCCTGGGCGGCTTCCATCTGCGCCAGGTTTTCCAGCTTCTCGCCTTCTTCTGCACTCAGGGTCTGGGTGCGGCGGAAATCTTCCAATGCCTTCTGAGCATCCAGCACCTGCTGATACAGCGCTTCGGTCTGGGTCTTGCTCGCCGCGCGGTCGGACGCTACGGCCTGCTGGGTTTTGAGTTGCTTGAGTTCTTTTTCCAGGCGCTCCTTCTGGTCGCGCAATGCGGCGCGGTCGGCCAGGGCCTGCAACGCAGGCGGCTCGATGTGCGAGATGTCGATGGACAGCCCCGGCACTTCAAAGCGCTCGCCTTTGAAGCCATCGAGAATCTGCTCCAGGGATTTGACCCACTGGCCGTCCTCATCCAGCGTGATGCCGTGCTCACCCAGAGGCAGGCTGAACAACGAGCTGTTGAACAGGCGCATCAGACGTTCGACATCCTGTTGCGAGAACTCCTCGCGCAGCTTGGCATAGCTGTTGTTGTCGGCGTGATCGAGTTGCTGCCTGACCGACTTCAAGCGCTTTTCCAGGTCGCGCAGACGCTCGTCCAGGTCCTCGGCGCTGAACTGTCGCGACTGCGCCAATGCGCCCGCCAGTTCATCGTGTGCGTCCTTGGCGGCGAGCAACTGTTGCTCCAGCACCTTGACGTCATCCACCAGGGCAAAGCGATGCTTGAGTACCGACAGCTCGCCCAGCCAACGCTGGATACCGCTGATCTCCCGCTCCAGACGCATCAGTTCCTGAGTACCGCCACGCTGGTCGTTCTGCAGCGCGTCCTGCTCGTTGCGGTAGTGCTCGGCCTGGATGGTCAGCTCTTCCTTGCGCGCACTGGCGTAGTCCGACCAGGTGCCCAGCAACGAATCCAGCAGCGGTGACAGGCGATGCAGTTTGCCGCGCAAGGCGTCGCGTTGTTTCACGCCATTGGCCAGCGCCTCGACCAACGGCCCGGCAGCCACCAGCGAGTTGTAGTCCTGCTCCATGCGTCGCACATCACGAAAGGCTTCTTCGCACGCAGCGATGTAGTCGACACTGCCTGAACGCAAGCTGTGTTCGAACGCATCGAGGAACAGTTGCTTGAGCTTGGCCGCGGTGATTTCGCGCATGTGCAGCAGGTTGATAAACAACGCACGGAACGTCTTCAAGCTCTGTTCGCTGGTGGAGCGCAGCGGGATCAGGGTCAGGTCCAGCGGGATCGACGTATGGCCGCCCACCAGCAAGCGCCGCAGTTCATCAGGCTTGAGTTCGTAGGCTTTGAGGCCCTCGCGCTCAAGGTTGGTAAACAGCTCTTTCTGACGCAGACAGGTGTCGTTTTTCTGGTAGTGAGCCAGGTCCAGCTTGCCCGCATAGGCAAAGAACTGGTGACCGAAACCGCCGCCCGGCCCGCGTCCGACCACGCCGATGACGTGCGGGCCGTGGGGCAAGGAGACTTCTACCAGGATGTAGCTGGTATCGGTGGCAAAGTAGAAGCGCCGCGATTGTTCCAGCGTGTACTTGCCGAAACTCATGTCCGACATGCGCGCCAGGATCGGGAACTGCAAGGCGTTGATGGATGCGGATTTACCCAGGTTGTTCGCGCCGTACACCGACAGCGGCTCTTCCAGCGGGAACAAGCCCAGGCTGTAACCGGCGGTGTTCAATAGGGCGAAGCGGCGGATGCCGTAACGTTCCTTACTCATACGTCGGTTTCCTGTTCTTCGGCAATGGCTCGGGCCAGGGCGTCTTCTTCGCTTTCCTCATCGAAGGCGCTAAGGTCCAGCGGGTCATCGGTCTTCAGCAGTTTTTCATCGCTGTCTTCGTCGATGATCACTGGCACCGGCAGCGGCAATACGCTGTGCACGCTGGCGGCGAGGTCGCGGTCCTGTTGCACCGACAGGCACACGTCGAGGAAACGGTGCATTGGTGGCAGGAAGCGGTAGATACCGTTGTCTTCGCTGGCAAAACCGAGTTGGGTCATGCGACGCATGATTTTTTCTTCGAGCTCTTCCTGGGTCTGCACTTCGGCCTGGATAAACAGGTCGCGGTACTTCTCCAGCAACGAAGGCAATTCGTCGCGCCCCAGGCTGCCGCCGTCGAGCACGGCAACCGGGTCGCGGCCCTGGTCGGCCAGGTGCTCGACGAGAATGAAGGTAAACAAGGCCAGGCGCTGGGCGGTCTTGTTGACCTGCGCGGCAGCCACGGCGGTGTCCGGGACGAAGTAGTAGAAACCGCGGGTATCGCATACCAGCTCAAAGCCCAAGGCCTTGAACAGCGTGCGGTACTGGTCCTGGAAGTTCGACAGCTGCGCGTACAGCTCCGGGTCGCGGCGGCTGACGTGGTAACCCTTGAACAGCTCGCGAAAGATCGGCGCCAGCTGGGACAGTTCGGATAGATCAAGATGCATAAGGGGTGCTCGCAGAATTCTCGGTGGCGTCAACGCCGGCCGGGAGCAGGGCGAAGGAGCGCAGGCTGACCTGATGCTCGTGGGTGTGGTAATCGCGACGTTCCAGGCGCTCGCGCTTGAAGCGTTTTTCCCGGGACAGGCGTGAGAACCAGTACAGCAATTCGTCGGTGGCGCCGTCCGGCTCCTGCTCCAGCAGCCAGGTCATCAGGTCCGGCATCGGCAGGGCGTCTTCGCAGCGTTCGAGCATTTCCTTGACCGTACGCGGCGCGCGCGGGGCTTCGCCCTTGTGGGATTTGTGCGCCTTGGGGAATCGCGCCGGTTTCGGCTCGAAATTGGCCAGGGCATACACATAAGCCTCGACCTGGCTGGCGCTGCCCAGGAAGGTGCTTTGCGGTCGGGTGAACATCGGCATCGCCGCTTGCGGCACCGCGTCCAGGCCTTTACGGCGAATCGCCGACAAGGCTAGCGCCGCGCCGCGAGTCACTGCGTTATGCCGGCGTGCTTCTTCGCGCAGCGGCAACAGCAGCTCGCGCGCATGGCGCAAGGTCAACTGGGCGCTGGTCTGCATTTCGAGGATGCGCGCGTGGGTGCGCAGCAGCATGTCGTCGTCCACCAGGTGGCCAAGACGCTGTTGCTCGGTGAGCATGCGCAGCAGCACGTTTTCCACCTTGCGCACGCCTTGCTCGAAGGCGCCGTCAGCGTTCACCAACTGAATCATCGGCTCGACGTATTCGTCCCAGGTTGCCAACACCTCGGCGTAGCGCTGGCGCAACGGGATCTGGCGGTCGCTGGTCTTGGCGCGATCGGCCACGGCGGCGAGGGCCTGTTCGTCGTTGGCAAGTTTTTTCAGCACGTCGCGCACGCGCATATCCAGCAAGCGCAGTTGCCGGGCCAGGTCATGGCCGTCGCGGATGTCGAAGGCGTCCTGGATATAACCGGCCAGGCGCTCGAGGTGGCGCAGGTAGGCTTCGATTTCCAGGCACAGGCCAAGCCGGTGCTCCTTGCGAAGATAAGCGAGGAAGTCGTGGATCTGCGCGTTGAGCTCGAAACGGTTCGGGCTCTTGGCGACAGGTACCAGGATATCCAGGCGAATCCACACGTCCAGCAGGCTGGTAATGTCCTGGGGCGTGCTGTCCAGTTGTTGGGCGGCCAATTGTGCGCGCAGCTCGCTCAGGCTCAGGGTGCCTTGGTCGAAGTGTTCGCACAGAGGCTCAAGTAAGGCCCAGTGTTCGGCGAGGGCGCGCAGGACGCGCTTGGGTTCGATCATGGGAATGGCCGGCTGGTTGGCGATTAAAAGTCGCGATTGTACTGCATCAGGCGCGGGATTTATCCACAGCCGGTCAGTGCGCAGTGGGCGATTGTTGCCGAACAGCGGTAGAATCCCCGCTCTTTACTTATCCACAAGTGGCCGAGCTGTGCTTATCGAGTCCCGACGTCGCGCTTACTTGACCGCCATGCAGGTGGTCAACTGGCTGCCCCGCACCGAACTGCCGTTTGCCGCGCCGTCGCGGCCCGAGTTGTTGCAGGCGCTTGAGCCCTATGAGGCGTTCGAGTCGTCGGGGGAAGAGGCGGCCGCGCCCGTGGCGGTGGTCAAGCCCCCAGTCGAAACACGCCCGGCGGTCGAACGGGCAAAGATCGAAGTGCCACGCCCTGCGCCGGTGACCAAGGCTGCCAAGGTGGTGGAGGAGGCCGCGCCGGTGGTCAAGGCACCGGTAGTGCCGCCGCCCCGCTTTGCCCTGCAGTTGCTGCGGGCCGGGTGTTGCCTGTTGCTGGTGGAACTGCCCACCGGCGAGCGCTTCCAGTCGCGCGACCCGGCCTACCTGCTGCTCAAGGACATGCTGCGCGCCGCCGGCCTGCCCGACAGCCCGCAAATCATCGGTGAGCCGGTGCGCTGGCCGCTGCTGATACGCGGCACCATGGACCAGGGCCCGGAAGCTGCGCGGGATTTTGTCCAGGGCTTTGTCTCGGCGCGTCTGGAAGACGAACCCTGCGTGTGCCTGTGGCTGATCGGCTTGCCTGCCGTGCGGTTTGCCGGTGAAGCCAATGCCGAGGCCTGGTACCGCGAACTGCACGTCGACAGCCTGGGTTCGGTATGGGCCCTGCCGGGTCTGGAATTATTAATGGAAGAGCCACAGCGTAAGGCTGATGTCTGGCAAGCCATGCGCCGGCTGATGGCGCGCTGGAAAACAACTGATGAGTGAGGCTTTATCCTTCCGCCCGATGACCGAGGCCGACCTGGACGCGGTGCTGAAAATCGAATACGCGGCGTTCAGCCACCCCTGGACCCGTGGGATCTTTCTCGATGGGCTGGGCAAGTACCAGATCTGGCTGATGTTCGAAGGCGAGCAGCAGGTGGGCCATGGGGTGGTGCAGATCATTCTCGATGAGGCGCATTTGCTGAACATTACCGTCAAGCCGGAAAACCAGGGCCGCGGATTGGGTTTGGCGCTGCTGGAACACCTGATGTCCCGTGCCTACGCTGCCAACGCGCGGGAATGCTTCCTGGAAGTGCGGGACAGCAATACCGGGGCTTTTCGGTTATATGAGCGCTATGGCTTTAATGAAATCGGCCGACGTCGGGATTACTACCCTGCTGTGGGTGGTCGCGAAGACGCGGTCGTCATGGCCTGCACCCTCGTCGACTAAATACCGGAACCAATGTGGGAGGGAGCAAGCCCCCTCCCACATTTTGAGCTGCGTTGTGTCAGCGTTTGCCGTTGAGCGGGTCCAGATCGGCCAGTTCGGCCTCATCCAGGCCATTTCCGCCACCAATATCCTCTTCACCAACAACACTCAGATCGTAGTCCGCCGGGCTGTCTTCTCCTTCCTCCCGAGCATCTCTGGCACCGTCCTCGTGAATCAGCGTTTCCGGGCTCATATCGTCATCGGTTGATTCATGATCAGCGGTCGAGGCCCCGGTCATCCCGGCCTCTCGTACCCGTTCGTCGGGCATCAGCTGCTCGCGCTCGCCATGCGGGATTTCATCGCCAATTTCCGCTGTCTGGTCTTCCTGGTCAAAATCCAGCTCGCGCATCGAACCCATGCGGTCTTCATTATCATCAATGGGTTCCGGCTGGGTTGCGCCGTAGGGACGTCGTGATTCAGTCATGGCCAATCCTCATACTGTGGGGCTTATAGTGTGTGGACAGGCGTGGCTCCCTAAAGATTCAAGCTAATTAACACTCGGCGTGACCTGGACGAGGGGTTGTCAGTCACAAAACTGCGCATCATTCCTGAGGCTTTCCCTGATGAACGAACTACAAGACCTGCTTGATAACAACGAACGCTGGGCGAATGCGATCAAACAGGAAGATCCCGAATTTTTCGCCAAGCTTGCCCGCCAGCAAACCCCGGAATACCTGTGGATCGGTTGCTCCGACGCGCGGGTGCCGGCCAACGAGATCGTCGGCATGTTGCCCGGTGATCTGTTTGTGCACCGCAACGTGGCTAACGTGGTGCTGCACACCGACCTCAATTGCCTGTCGGTGATCCAGTACGCGGTGGACGTGCTCAAGGTCAAACACATCCTCGTCACCGGCCACTATGGCTGCGGCGGCGTGCGTGCGTCGATGCAGGACCGCCAGTTCGGCCTGATCGACGGCTGGCTGCGCACTATTCGTGATCTCTACTACGAGAACCGCGAACTGTTGGCTCAACTGCCAACTGAAGAAGAACGCGTTGACCGCATGTGTGAACTCAATGTGATCCAGCAGGTGGCCAATGTCGGTCACACCAGCATTGTGCAAAATGCCTGGCATCGTGGGCAGAGCCTGTCGATCCATGGCTGCATCTACGGCATCAAGGACGGTCGCTGGAAGAGCTTGAACACCACCATCAGTGGCTTCGAGCAACTGCCGCCGCAGTACCGCCTGCGTCCGTTGGGCGAAGCCTAGGACCTTTTGTTTTCGCGCCACCAGGCCAGGCCTTGGGCGTTCAACGGCTCTTTGCTGCCGGTGATCCAGCCCCGGCAGTTCAGCTCGCCGCAATGGCAAGCGAACTGCCGGTAAAGCGCGTCTTCAGTAATGGCGTAATCCAGGGTCAGCGGGCTGCCTGCGGTAATGGTGTTCAGGGTCCATAGTTCCATGTACGTGGTGTCCAGGAGCACGTTCGGCTTGCAGGAGTGCCGTATCAGGCCGCAGAACCACCTATCGTACAAGTGAATACGCGGCGACAGTTGCAGCGTATGCGCCCGGCGCTCGCTGACTGCGTAGCCTGAAACCAGAGCGATGCGTACTCGACTGTCAAAGTCGATGCGAGCCTTGATGCCACCCCGCTTGCCATTAGGGTATCGCACGACCTTGAATTGTGCGGTCGAGGGGTAACCCTGTTCCACCTGCAGCGTCTCAAAGGGGTAGAGGCAGTCATTCACTGCCGTTTTAGCCTTATCCATGGCTTGAGTCTTCATCACTCTCCTGAATTGGGCTGCATGGATCTGGGGTGTTCTGACTGCCAGTCTTGCAGCAAGTGGGCGCAAGCCAAGACTCGCCGAAGTTGAAGCCGGTTTCTACTGTCAGATCTGACAGTAGAAACCGCGGGTTCGCGTTAAAGCGCGGGAGAGGTAACAGTGGGGGGCGGCGCGGCGTTTTTCAGCTGCTTCAATTGCGCCTTGATAGGCGGTGTGGCGCACTTGGTATTGGCCTGCTCCGGGGTCAGGTTGCGCACCGAGGTGAAGAACAGCTCACAGGTCTGCTCCTTGCGTGTGACCTGCCAGGTATTCAAGCAGGCTTTGAGCAACACATTCGCATCGCTGGCGGGTTTCTGGCCCATGCCCGCTTGCCAGCAGGCCGCGCTTAAATCCTGCCCCATTACTTTCAATCCGGCCTCGTCGGCCTTTTGTTCATCGCCGTCATAGCTTGCCGGGTCCGCCGCGTACCAGATGTAGCTGGGGTGGTTGGCGCCCAGCACTGACACGCTCGTGCCTGGTGTCGGACTGATCTGGGTCAGCTCCAGCACGCTGACGTTCTGACCGTATTGTTGCTTGAGCCAACTGCGCACCGGCGCGCCGAACGCCACCATCGGCAGCGAGCCGTTGGCGTGCAGGCTCAGTTCCTTGACCATGCGGGTCTGATAGTCGGTGAAGTAGCTGTAGACGTTCTCAAGATCCTTGCCTGCGTTGGACGGTGCGGCGATGGGCGCGATATCGATGATGGTCTGGTAAGCCGGTGTCTCGCTGGCCGGGATGCCGTTGTCGGTAAGCAAGGCCGCCCAGCGGTCAGTGGTGGCCGACTCCAGGTAGTCCTGGGCCTGGGTGAGCGAGTAGTCCGGAGGAAAGTGCAGCAGTTCGATGCTCTTGCGGTTCTCCAGGGCCATGCCCAGCGGCAGGAACAGGTACCAGTTATAAGCCCACTTGCCATCGCTGTTGAGCCGGCTGGCACCCTGATAAGCGAGGTCGGCGGTACTGAGCAAGGTGGTCAAGGATTGGCCGTAGGTGTCCGGTACGCCGCTGAAATTCGCCCAGACCTGGCCATCGTGGGTTTTCACACTGACCCTGGCGCGGCTGTAGCCGTCACGCTGCAGGCTCTGGTTCAAGTAGTGCTCAGCGGTCTGCTCCAGCGTCCATGGCCGAAAGCAGATCACGTTGCAGTTATTGGGAAATGCGAATAACTGGGTGACGCGCTGCGTACTGCCCAGAGGCACCTCGATGTCGGCCTGTACGACCGCACTCACCAGCAGTGCGGCGAGGGTGAAGGACAGCCTGGTCGTTTTAAACATAGTTGGTTCCTTGTCAGCGACGCCCGTCTGCGCGGGATAAAAGCCCACCTGCACACAGTAGCGGCTGACCGGGAAAATCGCGTGTTAAATCGCCAGGCATGTCGTTATTGGATAAGCCTCTACGGGTGAAATTGCAAAGCGTTGGTCAGGTCGCCCATGGGCTTCTGGCCGCGGGCGATCATCGCGTCGTCACGCTGCTTGAGGCCGTCCAGAGTCTCCAATTGGAACACTCGGGTGATCAAACGCAGGATCGATGCAGTGTCGTACACCGTGTGGTCAACCGTGCCTTTGCGCGCAAACGGCGACACCACCAGGGCCGGCACCCGCGTGCCCGGGCCCCAGCGGTCACCCTTGGGCGGCGCGACGTGATCCCACCAGCCGCCGTTTTCATCGACGGTGACCACCACCACCATGTTTTTCCACTGCGGGCTCTCTTGCAGCACTTTCAGGGCGCGGGCGATATGGCGGTCGCCCGAGGCCACATCGGCATAACCGGCGTGCATGTTCAGGTTGCCCTGGGGTTTGTAGAAACTCACGGCCGGCAGCTTGCCGGCCTGGGCATCTGCGAAGAACTTGTTCGTGCTTGATTCATCCCCCAAGCCGCCGTCGCGCAGGCGTTTATCACGTTCCGCACGGTTTTGCGGACCTTGCTGCTTGAAGTAGTTGAACGGCTGGTGGTGGTACTGGAAGTTCGGGATCTTGGGGATCCCGCCCGAATCCTTGAACTGCTCCAGAGTGGCCTGCCACGCGCCGGCATACCAGGCCCAGTCAACGTTCTTTTTCGACAGCTTGTCGCCAATGTGCTCGTGGGTTTGCGGCACCAGCACATTGGGCAGGTCAGGCTTTGAGTAATCCGGGTTTTGCGGGTCGCGAATCCAGGTGGGCCAATACGGCGGGGCCAGGGTGTTTACGGCGTAACCGTCCGGGGTCAGCGCGCTGGGGCCGAACTGCGGCGGGCCGGTCATGGCGCTGGCCGGGGACGCGTCCAGCGGCTTGAGGCGCGTGTCGGTGGGGTCATCACTTTGCAGCGTGGCGATCTGCGCCTTGGCCACCGATTGCGCGGCATTGGGATAAACCGGCGCCGTGGCGCTGATCAGGTAGTGGTGGTTAAGAAACGAGCCGCCAAATGCGCCCTGGAAAAAGTTATCGCAGAGCACAAACTCCCTGGCAACGTCCCACAGGCGCAGAGAATAACGACTTTGGGCGTAATGGCCCATCACCAGGCCCCCGGCATCGCCCCAGGCGACAAAACCGTCGTTCTTGCCGCCGTTGATCTGCATCTGGTTTTGATAGAACACATGCCACAGGTCGCGGGTTACCAAGCTCAATGGCAGGTCTTCGGCGTTCGGGCCCTTGAGGGCAAACGGTGCGTTGGAAAGGTTTTCCTGGAATTGCACACCGCTGGGGTAGGTCACCCCGTCGACCGTTTGCGGGCCTACTTGCAACACACCGCCCCATGTGGGCGGCAGGCTGGCCAGCACACTACCGTCGCGGTCGCGCTGCCGGGTGTCAGTGGCGGATAACGCCGACAGTGGTTTTTCAAGCCCGGGGAAATCGGCAAACAGGTTGTTGAAGCTGCGGTTCTCGGCGTAGATCACCACCACGGTTTTAACCTGGTCGCTCAAGGCCTTGTCCAGTTCCTGGGGCGTGAGCGGCCTGGCTACCGGTGTGCTCGGCGCTTCGCTGGTATGGCCGCAGGCACTCAAAGTCGCGCCTACCCCCAACACCGCCGCACCGCCGAGGAAGCGCCGACGGCTGGTGTCGACCGGCGTTTTGGGGGCGGAGTCGGGGGTAGGGCGGTCGTTGTGCTCGTCACTCATTGCGGGGGGAGTCCTTGGCGAGATGTTGCAAGATATTTCACAGGACGGTAGCAATGGAATGTGACGGAACGAAGACACACATGTGATGTGCGGGGCGTGTCTACACAGAGTAAGCGCTGCTAGACTGGGCTTCTAATGCACACCATCGAGGTGAGTCGTGAAACCTTCAACTGCACTTGATCTACAACGAGCAGCTGTCAGAGAAGTGATAGGACGTTTCCAAATATCAAACCCGAGAGTATTTGGGTCTGTATTAACGGGTACCGACCAAGAAGGCAGTGATCTTGATTTGTTGGTTGATGTGCCACCGGGGACAACTCTTTTTGATCTTGGCGGGTTGCAGGTCGAGCTTGAGGACTTGTTAGGCGTCAATGTCGACCTGTTGACGCCTGGCGACTTGCCTTTGAAATTTCGCGCCAAGGTGTTGGCTGAGGCCCGTCCTGTATGACAGAAAATCGCTTAGGGGATTATCTGGAGCACATAAGGCAAGCTGCCCGTGACGCTATCACTTTTGTAGAGGGCTTGAGCAAAGAAGAGTTTTTGGAGGACCGGCGAACACAACAAGCTGTGGTCATGGCCTGATCATCATTGGTGAAGCGTCGACGAAAATCATGGATCAGCATCCGGACTTCGCGGCACGCCATTCACATATTCCTTGGCGCAATATGCGAGCGATGCGCAACCGAATCGCTCATGGTTACTTCGATATCAACTTGGATGTTGTTTGGGACACGATACAGAGTGCATTACCTGATCTATTGGCACGCCTTCCTGTAAATCCTTGACCGCAGCTTTTCTACCAACAGTTGCGGTCACCCGTTATTCAGGGCATCACAGGCGGCAAATACTTCAACGTCGTCCCCAGCGCCCACAACAAGAACAACACCAGCGGCGTGTGCACCAACAACTGCACAAACGAAAACCCGATCAAGTCCCGCGCCTTCAGCCCCAACACCCCCAGCAGCGGCAGCATATAGAACGGGTTGATCAAGTTCGGCAGTGCCTCGGCGGCGTTGTAGATCTGCACCGCCCAGCCCAGGTGGTATTGCAGGTCATTGGCCACTTGCATCACATAGGGCGCCTCGATAATCCACTTGCCGCCACCCGATGGGATGAAGAAGCCCAGCACCGCCGAATACACGCCCATCAGCAGCGCGTAGGTGTCGTGGGAGGCGATGGAGGTGAAGAACGTCGAGATATGGTGCGCCAGGGTCTGGCCGTCACCGCCCTTGACCACCGTCATCAGTGCGGCAATCGAGCCGTACAGCGGGAACTGGATCAGCACGCCGGTGGTGGTCGGCACCGCACGGGCCACGGCATCGAGGAAGCTGCGCGGGCGCCAGTGCAGCAGGGCGCCGACCATGATGAACAGGAAGTTATAGGTGTTGAGCCCCGAGATGGCGCTGATCGCCGGCTTGGTTGAGAACTCATGGAACAGCCAGCCGGCTGCCAGCAATGCCAGCAATATCGTCAGCAACGGGCTGTGTTCCAGCCATTCGCCAGGACGCGTCGGCGGTTGTGGCTTGGGCAGGTTAAAGGCCGGGTCGACGCCGCAGGCCTTGGCATCCCGGGCACTGTTGGGGCCTGGCGCGGTGGCGTAGGCGATGATCAGCGACACCACGATCAGCGCCAGAAGCAGCACACCGGATTGCCACAGGAAGATCGTTTCGGTGAACGGGATCATCCCGGTGATCGACAGGATCGACGGCGGCAAGCTGGCCGGGTTGGCCTGCAACTGCGCGGCTGACGACGATAGCCCCAACGCCCACACGGCACCGAGGCCCAGGTATGCTGCAGCGCCGGCGGCGCGGTAGTCCATGCGCAAATCGGTACGACGGGCCAACGCCCGCACCAGCAAACCGCCGAACACCAGGGACAAGCCCCAGTTGAGCAACGATGCCACCATGGAAATCAACGCCACCCAGGCTACCGCCGAACGACCGTTCTTGGGGATGCGCGCCAAGCGGTCGATCAACTTCACCGCGGGCGGCGAGCTGGCGACTACATAACCGCCGATCACCACAAACGCCATCTGCATGGTGAACGGGATCAGGCTCCAGAACCCGTCGCCAAATGCCTTGGCCGCTTCGGCGGGCGCTGCGCCCATGCCCAGGGTCGCCACGGCGACGATAATCACCGCGAGAGCGGCAAACACCCAGGAGTCGGGAAACCAGCGCTCGGCAAAATTGGAACAACGCAGGGCAAATCGAGCGTAGCGGCTTTCTTCGATAGCATCGGCCATGAAGCTTTCCTCTTGTATTTATTATGGGGTTTGGCAGTTTTACGGCATGTTCCTCTACCCCCATTGATTTGGGAATGTAGTTATCTTCAACGATCAATGAGTAAAACAAATATATCCGTCGTGATTGCCTTCAATGGGTTCAGCTCATAACCTGCACGCCATTTTGTTTGTCTGCCGAGCCTGCACATGACTGCCACCTTTTCCCCACGGGCGCAGCGTTTTTCCCGCTCCGACTACAAAACCCTGGGCCTGGCCGCCTTGGGTGGAGCCCTGGAAATCTACGACTTCATTATTTTTGTGTTTTTCGCGCTGACCCTCAGCCAATTGTTTTTCCCCCCGGAAATGCCCGAGTGGCTGCGCCTGTTGCAAAGCTTCGGCATCTTCGTTACTGGCTACCTCGCCCGTCCGCTGGGCGGCATCCTGATGGCGCACTTTGCCGACCACCTGGGGCGCAAGCGCGTATTCAGCTTGAGCATCCTGATGATGGCCTTGCCCTGCCTGCTGATCGGCATCATGCCGACCTACGCGCAAATCGGCTATTTCGCACCCTTGATCCTGCTGGCGCTGCGCGTGCTGCAAGGTGCCGCGGTGGGCGGCGAAGTGCCCAGCGCCTGGACCTTCGTTGCCGAGCACGCACCGCGCCATCATCGCGGCTACGCCTTGGGCTTCCTGCAAGCCGGCCTGACCTTCGGTTACCTGCTGGGCGCATTGACCGCGACCTTGCTGGCGCAAGTCTTCACCCCCGCCGAAATCCTCGACTACGCCTGGCGTTTCCCGTTCCTGCTCGGCGGCGTATTCGGCGTGATTGGCGTATGGCTGCGTCGCTGGCTCAGCGAAACCCCGGTGTTCCTTGAAATGCAGGCGCGTCGCCAGGCCGCCGCCGAAATGCCATTGCGCACTGTGCTGCGCGAGCATCGCGCCGTGCTGTTGCCGGCCATGATCCTGACCTGCGTACTCACCTCAGCCGTGGTGGTGCTGGTGGTCATCACCCCGACCATGATGCAGAAAACCTTCGGCATGGGCCCCAGCCATACTTTCGCCCTGAGCGCGTTGGGCATCGTTTTCCTGAATATCGGCTGCGTCCTCGCCGGCTTGCTCGTGGACCGCATCGGCGCCTGGCGCGCGGTGTTGGTCTACAGCCTGTTGCTGCCGGTAGGGATTTTTATCCTGTATGCCAGCCTGATCAGCGGCGGCGTGTGGCTGGGCGCGGCGTACGCGGTGGCAGGCTTGAGCTGCGGGGTGGTGGGCGCGGTGCCGTCAGTGATGGTCGGCCTGTTCCCGGCGCAGGTGCGGGTGTCGGGGATTTCCTTCACCTACAACATTGCCTATGCGCTGTGGGCGAGTACTACGCCGCTGCTGTTGATCGCGCTGATGCCGACCAGCCCGTGGGTCTGCGTGGGGTATTGCGTGGTGATGGGGGCGGTGGGAGTGGCGAGTGTGGCGTTGTTTGGCAAGCGCCACACATTGGCTGCCTGAAAATCGGTTCAGGAGAGCGCCCGCAGCTAACGACGTTCTGGCGTGCAGATGACAATTTTGCAAACCATGCCCGTGGATCTGGCCTATAGCTCTATGATCCGCTTCCTTCCAACCCACAAGGACATCCCATGAGCGCAGGACACAGCCACGCCCAAGTACGCGCCGGCCACGAACGCAAGTTATGGATCGCCCTGGGGCTGACCGGCAGCTTCATGCTGGCCGAAGTCATCGGCGCCTTTATCACCGGCAGCCTGGCACTGTTGTCGGACGCGGCGCACATGATGACCGACGCCCTGGCCCTGGCGATTTCCCTGGTGGCGATCCAGGTCGCCAAGCGCCCGGCAGATCGCAAGCGCACCTTCGGGTATGCGCGGTTCGAGATTCTGGCGGCTGCGTTCAATGCATTGCTGCTGTTCGCCGTGGCGTTCTACATCTTGTACGAGGCTTACCTGCGGCTGCAGACGCCCGCCGAGATCCAGTCCACCGGCATGTTGGTGATTGCGCTGCTGGGGCTGGTCGTCAACCTGATCTCCATGCGCCTGCTCAGCGCGGCCAGCGGCGAGAGCCTTAACGTCAAGGGTGCCTATCTGGAAGTCTGGAGCGACATGCTCGGCTCCGTCGGCGTGATCATTGCCGCGCTGGTGATCATGTTCACCGGCTGGGGGTGGGTCGATTCCGTGGTCGCGGCCGCCATCGGCTTTTGGGTCTTGCCGCGCACCTGGACCCTCCTCAAGGCGAGCATGAATATCCTGCTGCAAGGTGTGCCGGAAGGCGTCGATATCGAGCAGGTGGAGCAGGGCATCCGCAGCGTACCTGGGGTCAGGGACGTGCACGACCTGCACATCTGGGCCCTCACCAGTGGCAAGAATGTGCTGAGTACGCATTTGGTCGCGGATGCATCCCAGGGCACTGAGCAGCAGATCCTCAGCCGAGTGACGGAGTTACTGCACGAGCAATTCGATATTTCCCATGCCACGATCCAGGTCGAGGGCGAGGGTTTTCAGCATGACGATCACGACGACGTGCATGCCTGAGCCTGGCTAACGGATTTGTAATCTTTCACCCACGGCCCTGATAAGTACCGACAGCTACATTGCCCCCGCTGGGACACCTCAGCGACTTCATGGGCGTGGAACTCTCGTTATGGCAATTTCCGTTAGAACACTGTTGGGGGCGGCAGCATTGGCATTGTGGATATCCGCAAACGCCGCCCAGGCACAACCCCTCACCCTCGATGCAGCGCTGCAAACCGCCTTCGCCAACAACCCGGACCTGGCGGCCGCACAATGGGAAATCGACATCGCCCAGGGCGGCCGCCAGCAGGCCGGCTTGATCCCCAACCCGGTGGCCTCCTGGGATGCCGAAGACACCCGCCGCAACAGCCGCACCACCAGTATCAAACTCAGCCAGACCCTGGAACTGGGCGGCAAGCGTGGTGCGCGCGTCGAGGTGGCTACCCGTGCCCAGGATGCCGCCGCGCTGACTCTGGAGCAGCGCCGCAACCTGTTGCGCGCCGAGGTCATCGACAGCTACTACGGCGCCCTGCGCGCCCAGGAGCGCCTCGACCTGGCGCAACGCTCCATGACGCTTGCCGAGCGCGGCCTGGTGGTCGCCAACGGGCGTGTCACCGCCGGCAAGTCGTCGCCGGTGGAAGCCACCCGCGCCCAGGTGCAGGTGTCGGAAATCCGCCTGGAATTGAACCGCGCACAGATTGGCCTCACTGATGCCTACCGTCGCCTGGCCACCAGCACCGGCAGTGCGGCCACCGACTTCCAGGCCGTCGCCACGCCAAACACCTCCGCGCCGGCGTTACCCGCCGCCGCGCCTTTGCTGGCACGTCTTGAGCAAACCGCCGAACTGCGCCTGGCCGAACTCAATATTGTGCAGAACGAAGCCAGCGTGGGCCTGGAAAAAGCCCAGCGCATTCCGGACCTGGATGTGTCCATTGGCAGCCAGTACGACGCCAGCGTGCGCGAGCGGGTCAACCTGGTGGGCGTGTCGATGCCGATCCCGCTGTTCAACCGCAACCAGGGCAACATCCTCGCGGCCACTCGACGCGCCGACCAGGCCCGCGACCTGCGCAACGCCGCCGAGCTGCGCCTACGCACCGAAACCCGCCAGGCCCTGGACCTGTGGCAAACGGCGAACACCGAAGTGCGTGCGTTCAACCAACAGATCCTGCCTGCCGCACAGAGCGCGGTAGACAGCGCCACCCGTGGTTTCGAGATGGGCAAGTTCAACTTTCTCGACGTGCTCGACGCCCAGCGTACCTTGATCGCGGCCCGCACCCAGTACCTCGCGGCGACGGCCCAGGCCACCGACGCCTGGGTGCGTATCGAACGAATTTACGGCGACCTCGCCCGGTTTTGATTTTTCCTGGAGTTCCCTGATGAACAAAAAACATGGCATGGCGCTCGCCGTCGCCTTGGGCCTGCTGCTATCGGGCTTGGCCCACGCCGAGGAAGAAGAAGGCAAACTTGAACTCACCGAGCAGCAGATCCAGGCCGCCGGTATTCAACTGGCCCAGGCGCAACCGCGCTCGATCAGCACGGTGCTGACGCTGCCCGGCGAGGTGCGTTTTGATGAAGACCGTACCTCTCACATCGTGCCCCGGGCTGCGGGCGTGGTGGAAGCGGTGAACGTCAATCTGGGCCAGTCGGTAAAAAAAGGCGAGCTGTTGGCGGTGATCGCCAGCCAGCAGATTTCCGACCAGCGCAGTGAGTTGGCGGCCAGCCAGCGCCGGGTCGAACTGGCGCGTACCACCTTTGAGCGCGAGCGCCGGTTGTGGCAGGACAAAATCTCCGCCGAGCAGGATTACCTGCTGGCGCGGCAAACCCTGCAAGAAGCCGAAATCGCCCTGAACAATGCCCGGCAAAAGATGACCGCCCTCAGCGGCAGCGCAGTTCTGGCCGGTGGCAATCGCTATGAACTGCGGGCGCCGTTCGCCGGGGTGGTGGTGGAAAAACACCTGGGCGTGGGCGAGGTGGTCAGTGAAACCAGCAACGCATTCACGCTCTCGGACCTGTCTCAGGTGTGGGTCACCTTCGGTGTCTTTCCCAAGGACTTGAACAAGGTTCGTGTAGGCAAACCAGTAAAAGTCAGCTCGACGGAAATGGGCACCGAAGTGCTGGGCACCGTGGCGTATGTCGGCAACTTGCTCGGCGAGCAAACGCGTACCGCCACCGTGCGTGTGACGGTGCCCAACCCCGACGACGCCTGGCGTCCTGGTTTATTCGTGGCCGTGCAAGTCGCCACCGATACCTACCAGGCCAAGGTCACCGTACCACAAGCCGCCATCCAGACCGTCGAGGACAAACCCTCGGTGTTCGTGCGCACTGCAGAAGGCTTTATCACCCGCCATCTTGAACTGGGCGTCAGCGAAAACGGCTACGTCGAAGTGCGTCAGGGCCTGGAGGCCGGTGCGCAAGTGGCGACGGCTGGCAGCTTCATCCTCAAGTCCGAACTGGGCAAAGGCTCGGCCGAACACGCCCATTGATCTGCGAGTGATTCCCCATGTTTGAGCGCCTTATCCAATTCGCCATCGAGCAGCGCGTTATCGTGTTGCTGGCGGTGCTGTTGATGGCCGGTGTCGGCATCGCCAGCTATCAGAAACTGCCCATCGACGCGGTGCCCGATATCACCAACGTGCAGGTGCAGATCAACTCGGCGGCCGCCGGTTTTTCGCCGCTGGAAACCGAGCAGCGCATCACCTTTCCCATCGAAACCGCCATGGCCGGTCTGCCCGGCTTGCAGCAGACGCGTTCGCTGTCGCGTTCCGGTTTGTCCCAGGTCACGGTGATTTTCAAGGACGGCACCGACCTGTTTTTTGCCCGCCAACTGGTCAATGAACGTCTGCAAGTGGCCCGCGGGCAATTGCCCGATGGCATCGAAACCGCGATGGGGCCGATTTCCACCGGGCTTGGGGAAATTTTCCTGTGGACCGTGGAAGCTGAGGACGGTGCGCGCAAAGAGGACGGTACGCCTTACACCCCCACCGATTTGCGGGTGATCCAGGACTGGATCATCAAACCGCAGTTGCGCAACGTGCCGGGCGTGGCCGAGATCAATACCATTGGCGGCTTCGCCAAGGAATATCAGATCGCACCGGACCCCAAGCGCCTGGCCGCCTACAACCTGACGCTCAATGACCTGGTTACCGCGCTGGAGCGCAACAACGCCAATGTCGGTGCCGGTTATATCGAGCGCAGCGGCGAACAGTTGTTGATCCGCGCGCCGGGGCAAGTGGCGTCTATCGATGACATCGCCAACATTGTCATCACCACCTCGGACGGCACCCCGATTCGTGTGCGCAACGTGGCCCAGGTCGACATTGGCCGCGAGCTGCGCACCGGCGCCGCCACCGAAAACGGCCGCGAAGTAGTACTGGGCACCGTGTTCATGTTGATCGGTGAGAACAGCCGCAGCGTGTCCCAGGCAGTGGCGAAAAAGCTCGAGGAGATCAACCGTTCACTGCCCGAAGGCGTGGTGGCGGTCACCGTCTACGACCGCACCAACCTGGTGGAAAAAGCCATCGCCACCGTGAAGAAGAACCTCTTCGAAGGTGCGTTGCTGGTGGTGGCGGTGTTGTTCCTGTTCCTGGGCAATATCCGTGCGGCGCTGATCACGGCGATGGTGATTCCGCTGGCGATGCTGTTCACCTTCACCGGCATGTTCACCAACAAAGTCAGCGCCAACCTGATGAGCCTTGGTGCGCTGGACTTCGGCATTATCGTCGACGGTGCGGTGGTGATCGTCGAGAACGCCATCCGTCGTCTGGCCCATGCGCAGCAGCGTTACGGCCGCCTGCTGACCCGCAGTGAGCGCCTGCACGAAGTGTTCGCTGCTGCCAAAGAGGCGCGACGGGCGCTGATCTTCGGGCAACTGATCATCATGGTGGTGTACCTGCCGATCTTTGCTCTTACCGGGGTGGCCGGGAAGATGTTCCACCCGATGGCGTTCACGGTGGTGATTGCCTTGCTCGGCGCGATGATTCTGTCGGTGACCTTCGTACCGGCGGCGATTGCGTTGTTCGTCACCGGCAAGGTCAAGGAAGAAGAAAACTTCGTCATGCGCAGCGCACGCCGGGTGTATGACCCAGTGCTCAATTGGGTGATGACGCGCCGCCCCTTGGTATTTGGCCTGGCGCTGCTGACCATCGTCGTATCGGGCCTGGTCGCCAGCCGTATGGGCAGCGAATTTATCCCCAGCCTCAGCGAGGGCGACTTCGCCCAGCAGGCGCTGCGCGTACCTGGCACCAGCCTGACGCAATCGGTGCAGATGCAGCAGCAATTGGAAAAAACCTTGCTGGCCGAAGTGCCGGAAATCGAGCGGGTATTTGCGCGCACCGGTACGGCGGAAATCGCCTCCGACCCGATGCCGCCGAACATCTCCGACAGCTACGTGATGCTCAAACCCAAGGACCAATGGCCGGACCCGAGCAAGTCACGCGAGGCGATCATTGCCGACATCCAACGCGCCAGCGCGATTGTGCCGGGCAGCGTGTATGAGCTGTCGCAACCGATCCAGCTGCGTTTCAACGAGCTGATTTCCGGGGTGCGCAGCGATGTGGCGGTGAAGGTGTTTGGCGATGATATGGCGGTGCTCAACACCACTGCCGGGGAAATCGCCGAGACCTTGCAAAAGCTCAACGGCGCCTCGGAAGTGAAGGTGGAACAGACCTCCGGCCTGCCGGTGCTGACCATCAATATCGATCGCGACAAGGCCGCTCGCTTTGGCCTGAATGTGGGCGATGTGCAGGACACCATCGCTGTCGCCGTCGGTGGGCGTCAGGCCGGTACGTTGTACGAAGGTGATCGGCGTTTCGACATGGTCGTGCGCTTGTCCGACGCACTGCGCACAGACATCGAAGGCTTGTCACGGTTATTGATTCCGGTGCCGGCGCTGGCCGGTAGTACCTCGGGACAACTGGGCTTTATCGCCTTGTCCCAGGTCGCCAGCCTCGACCTGGTGCTGGGCCCCAACCAGATCAGTCGCGAGAATGGCAAGCGCCTGGTGATCGTCAGCGCCAACGTGCGTGGGCGTGATATCGGCTCGTTTGTCGAGGAAGCCGAAGCGGCCATTGCCACTCAGGTGAAAGTGCCCGCCGGTTACTGGACCACCTGGGGCGGGCAATTCGAGCAGTTGAAAGAAGCCTCCGAGCGCCTGCGTATCGTGGTGCCGGTGGCGTTGCTGCTGGTGTTCGGCCTGCTGTTCATGATGTTCAACAACCTCAAGGATGGCTTGCTGGTGTTCACCGGGATTCCGTTCGCGTTGACTGGTGGAATCATGGCGCTGTGGCTGCGGGATATTCCGCTATCGATTTCGGCGGGGGTGGGCTTTATCGCTTTGTCGGGTGTGGCGGTGCTGAACGGCCTGGTGATGATCGCCTTTATCCGCAACCTGCGCGAAGAAGGGCGCTCGTTAGCGGTGGCGATCCACGAAGGCGCGCTGACCCGCTTGCGCCCGGTGCTGATGACTGCGCTGGTGGCGTCCCTCGGGTTTATCCCCATGGCACTCGCCACTGGCACCGGCGCCGAAGTACAACGCCCGTTGGCGACGGTGGTGATTGGCGGGATTATTTCCTCGACCTTGCTGACGTTGCTGGTGCTACCGGCGTTGTACCAATGGGCTCATCGCCGTGAAGAAGAGGCCGAATAACAATCTTGAATGCACCACACAACCAATGTGGGAGGGGCGGTGCGACGATTCGAC
Organism: Pseudomonas sp. 910_23; assembly: GCF_052850795.1. Taxonomy (NCBI): domain Bacteria; kingdom Pseudomonadati; phylum Pseudomonadota; class Gammaproteobacteria; order Pseudomonadales; family Pseudomonadaceae; genus Pseudomonas; species Pseudomonas sp. 910_23. Next base: position 25,376 of record NZ_VXCZ01000020.1, read on the forward strand.
TTGCTCCCGATAGCGGCAGGTCAGTTGATACATGTGTTGACTGACACACTGCCATCGGGGGCGAGCCCCCTCCCACATGAGATCTCTGTTGTTTGCAAAGGAAACACCAGGCTAAACCGTGTGAAACGCCCAGGTTGGCTGGTGACATGAGCATGCCCCTGATGCAAATGCATGATCGATTTCACTATGGCCAACCCCAGCCCGTTGCCGCCTTCGGCGCGGGTACGACTGCTGTCGGCGCGGTAGAAACGTTCGAACAGGTGCGGCAGGTGGTGCGCGTCGATGCCTCGGCCGGGGTTGCCCACCGACAGCGACACGCTCTGGCCATAGGTTTCCACCAACAGCAGGATGCTCGAACCTTCTGGCGTATGGCGTATGGCATTGGAGAGCAAATTGGAAATCGCCCGCTGGATCATCAGACGATCCCCCGTCACCCAGGCCTCGCCGCGCAGGCTCAGGGTGACTTGCTTGTCTTCGGCACTCAGGGCAAACAGCTCCATCACTCGCTCGGCCTCTTGCCCCAGGGATACGTCGGTGAATGACGCCCGCGCCGCCGGATGGCTGACCTGGGCAAGGAACAGCATGTCGCTGACAATACGCCCCAGGCGCTCAAGCTCTTCGGTGCTGGATTCCAGCACCGCTTTGTATTCCTCCGGCGGTCGCTGGCGCGACAGGGTCAGTTGAGCCTTGCCCATCAGGTTGGTCAGCGGGGCGCGCAGTTCGTGGGCCAGGTCATCGGAGAATTGCGAGAGTTGCTGTACGCCCGCATCCAGGCGGTCGAGCATCACGTTGAAGCCTTGGGCCAGTTCCCCCAGTTCGTGGGGCAAATTGTCGACGGACAAACGGTGTGTCAGGTCCTGGGTGGTGACCTTCGCCGCCACCTGGCTGAATTGCTTCAACGGCGCCAAGCCGCGTTGTACCAACCACCAGGCACCCATGCCGATCAGTATCAACAGCAGCGGCAGCGCAATCAGCGTGGCGCGCAGATAGGCGCTGAGCAGTGCCTGGTCGTCTCTGCGGTCCAGGGACAGCAGCACCCGCACGCGTTCACCGCTGGCCAGGCGCATCAGGCTGGAGGCGCTGAGCACCTGGTTGCCGTCGCTGTCGGTCCAGTTCAGGTAGCCGAGGGTTTCCCGCGGTTTGAAGTCGGTGAGCAACGGCGATTGGGGCTTGGCGCCGATGTTCAGTAACACGCGGGTGTCGGGCGCGGTGCCGACGATAGTCAGGTAGAAATTGTCGTGGCCGATGACCAGGTCCAGCAGCGCATGGGGACGAGCGCGAATGGCCTGGGCGTCGAGCCCCAGGGACAGGCTGTGCTGGAGCTGCTCCATCTTGCTTTCCAGGCCCTTGCGCGCCAGTTTTTCCAGTTCATGGGTGAGGGCCAGGTAGGCCAGGGTGGCCAGCAGCAAGACCAGGCCCGCGCCCATCAGGCTGACGGTCAAACCCAGGCGCATCGACAGGCTGCCGGTTTTCATGGACGCGCCTCCAGCACGTAGCCGACGCCGCGAATGGTGTGGATCAGCTTGACCTCGCTCTGGTCGTCGACCTTGGCGCGCAGGCGGCTGATGGAGACTTCCACCACATTGGTGTCGCAGTCGAAATTCATGTCCCATACCAGCGAAATAATCTGCGTGCGGGTCAGCACTTCACCGCTCTGGCGCATCAGCACCTGCAGCAGGGCGAATTCCTTGGTGGTCAGGTCGATGCGCCGAGTGCCGCGATAGGCGCGGTGGCGACGCGGGTCCAGTTCCAGGTCCGAGACGCGGAACACTTCCGGCTGGGGGATGTGTTCGCTGCGCCGCAACAGGGTGCGCACCCGCGCCAGCAGCTCGGGGAACTCGAACGGCTTGACCAGGTAATCGTCGGCGCCCATGTCCAGGCCCTTGATCTTGTCCGCCAGCCTGCCGCGGGCCGTGAGCATCATCACCCGCTGGTTGCCGTTGCGGCGCAGTTGTTCCAGCACTTGCCAGCCATCCTTGCCCGGCAGGTTGACGTCCAGAATCACCAACTCGTAGGCATGCTGCTCGGCCAGGTGCAGGCCATCAATGCCATTGGCGGCGCAGTCGGCCACGTAGCCGCTTTCGTTCAAACCCTGTCGCAAATAGTCAGCGGTTTTTTGCTCGTCCTCAATCACAAGGATACGCATGGGGGTTACCTCTTGAATGATGGAGAGAAGGCGCCCATGTCCTTATGGCGGCTGTTATCAAAGTGGGAAAAGTCTGAAGGCTAAAGTAGCTTTAGGGTCAACTGCGACCATCGGTCGCACAGCCCGGCGCACAAAAAAAACGCCCCAAGCGGGGCGTTAAAAATTCATCTCTTTCCAAAGGAGCTACACAAAAGCTTCAGAGATGAACGTGCTCGGTAAATAAGTTGGCGCGAGTATAGAAAGTTGAACTTAACGAGAAGCTGAGGCCAATATTACAATTTTGATAACCGGCTATTTGTGAACAGATGTTAGTTAATCGCGAGCGAATGTAAGTGTCACAAAACGGCCAGTGGATATTCGGCGATCAAGCGAACTTCTTCCAGATCGGACTCAAAGGCGCTGGAGCGCACGGTGGCCTGGCGCAAGCGCAGGGACAAATCCTTGAAACGCCCACTTTGCACCACGTACTTGGCCTCGATATCCCGTTCCCAACGGCGTTGATCGGTCAGCGGGTTACCCGCCGCATCGCGACGCATGTACACGGCGTTGGCGTTGCTGTAGTCGGCGCCGGTGCCCTTGCCGTAGCGGGTCATGAACGACAGGCCCGGGATGCCGAACGCCTGCATGTCCAGGTCGTAGCGCACCATCCATGAGCGCTCCTTGGGCGAATTGAAGTCGCTGTACTGGATCGAGTTGTTGAGGAAGATCGAATCAGACTGGCGCAGGTAGTCGAAGTCATCGTCGCCATTGTTGCGCTGGTGCGACACGGCCACGCTATGGGCGCCGACCTTGACCCCAAGCCTGGCGCTCCAGATGTTGTTGTCGAATTCGCCGAGCCGTTTGCGGCCTTCGTCCACGGCCTTGTAGTAGTTGAAATCGCCGAACAGTGACACGTCGTCGGTCAGCGCATAGTTGGCGTTGCTGCCCAGGTAGTACTGATCCCAGGCGTCCTTCAAGCGGCTGCTGTAGAGGCTCAAGCCAAGGTGGCTGTTGAGTTGGTAGTCCCCGCCGAAGTAGGCGATCCAAGGCGAGTCGACCTTGCCCGCATAGAACGTCGCGAAGCCTTTGTTCATCCCGCTTTCATTGGGCTGGCTCATGCCGCTCAAGCGTCCGCCTTGCAAGCTCAGGCCATTCAGGCTGGTGTTTTGTACGGTGAAACCGCGAAAGCTTTGGGGCAATACCCGTGAATCGCCGTACGCCACTACGGGCGTCAGCGGGAATACGTCGCCGGCCTTGATCACGGTGTCCAATACACGCAGTTTCGCCGCTCCGCCGAGTTTGCTGTAGCGGTTTTCGGGCTGATTGGTGCTGTCCACCGGCAATACGCCGAACGAGCCCTTGCCGCCACTACGGCCTGCACCGGAGTCGAGCTTGAGCCCCAGCATGGCGAACGCGTCCAGGCCAAACCCCACGGTGCCTTGGGTAAAGCCGGATTCGAACCGGCTGATCAGCCCCTGCGCCCAGGCTTCGGAATAGCCGTTACCGGTGGGGCTGGATTGGCCCTTGCGATCGTCGCGATTGAAGTAAAAATTGCGCGCCAGTACGTTCAGGCTACTGCCTTCGATAAAACCGTCGGGCTTTTCCTGCCCTGCCGCCACGGCCAGGGGCAACGCGGCCATCAGTGAAAAGGGAAGGGTGTAGTGACGAATATTCATGATGCGCTCCTCGGTGATGGCAGTTATCGGCTTCTTATAGAGGCAGGCGTTCTTATTGATCTGGCCCAGGCTGATAGTTGCAAACGGCGTATAACAGGCGCATTGCATGAAGATTACGATTCTGGAAACTAACGGCCATCTAACAAATACGTAATGTTCTGGTGAACCTGGTGTCAGGGTTCGTTGGTTAGTCTCGACACTTAACTTTTAGTCGAGGACTTGGTCATGAACTTCCATACAGTGGGTTTGGGCGTATTAACGGCGGTCTTGTCGTTCGGTGCACTGGCCGAAGGCGGAGGGGATCGCACCTTTGCCCTGATGATGGAGCGCAACGAGAAAGCCATGGCCGCCTATGCGATCAAAAAAGGCAAGGCAGTGCCTCAGGTGCAGACCTATCGCTACGGCATGGATCTGGATGTCGCCAAGGTGGTCAACGTGACGCCGCCGATCCGCTCGTGCAACGCCGTGCCGTCGCGCATGACCTATGAAGACTCCAGCGGCAAGCTCAATACCCTGGAATATCAAGTGATGGGTGTGTGCCGATTCAATGGGGGCTGATGGCGCTGAAAATATAGTTCGACTTGGGCTGCAAGCTCTCTTTAGAAAATTGCGCCAGCGCCGATGCAGATTAGGACGCCCACCCCATTTGCCTAATGGTGCCCCATGTTCAATACCCGCCTGAAGCAGGAGCTGACCGCTCTGCGCGAAGAATTGTCGAGCTTGCTACAGGTGAAAGAGAGCCTGGAAAGCGAAATGCTCGTCCTGACGCTGGACGCCGAGGGCCGGGTGGAGTGGGCGAATGCCAACTTCCTGCAGGAACTGGCTTATTCATTGAGTGAGATTGTGGGGCGTGCAATCGAAGACTTGGTACCGGCCCATGTGCGCCAGGATGAGTTTCAGTTGCGCTTCAAGCACGCCCTGGCCCGCGGCGAACACTTCGCCGGCGCCGTGCGCCTTATGCGTGGCAATGGCAAGGAAGCGTGGTTGCGCTCGATCGTGCAGCCGGTGCGCAGTTCACAGGGGCATATCAAGCATTTTTCGATGTTCTCCAGCGACCTCACCCGCACCATCGAGAGTTCGCGTGAGCATGAAAACCTGATCACCGCGCTGATGCGTTCCACCGCGTTGATCGAGTTCGACCTGGACGGAAACGTGCTCACCGCCAATGACCGCTTCCTCAGCAGCATGGGGTACAGCCTGGCGCAGATCCAGGGTAAACATCACCGTATGTTCTGCGAACCGCAGGAATACAACAGCGCCGAGTACCAGCAGTTCTGGAAGCGCTTGAACGCCGGTGAGTTCGTGGCGGCGCGCTTCAAGCGCGTGGACAGCCACGGTCGCCTGGTGTGGTTGGAAGCCACCTATAACCCTGTGCTGGACGCCAACGAACGGCTGTACAAAGTGGTCAAGTTCGCCACGGTGATCACCGACCAGGTTAACCGCGAGCAAGCGGTGGCCGAGGCCGCCAACATTGCCTACAGCACCTCCTTGCAAACTGATGACAGCGCCCAGCGCGGCACCACCGTGGTCACCCAGGCGGTGGACGTGATGCGCGACCTGGCCCAACACATGCAACAGGCTGGCGAAGGTATCGAGGCGCTGAATGCCCAGTCCCAGGTGATCGGCAGCATCGTCAAGACCATCAGTGGCATCGCCGAGCAGACCAACCTGCTTGCGCTCAACGCGGCCATCGAAGCAGCGCGTGCCGGTGAGCAGGGGCGTGGCTTTGCGGTGGTGGCCGATGAAGTGCGGCAACTGGCTTCACGCACCAGCAAAGCCACCGAGGAAATCGTCGGCGTAGTGCGCCAGAACCAGGACATGGCCCGCGATGCGGTTGCGCTGATGGCCGACGGTCGCCTGCAAGCCGAGCAAGGCCTGGCCCTGGCGGCCGAGGCGGGTACGGTGATTGTGGAAATTCAGGACGGTGCGCAAAAAGTGGTGAGTGCGGTCGGGCAGTTCGCCAATCAGTTGTCGAGCTGACGGGTTGGCTCAAGAGCATGATCCAGCGCTGAACTCGGTTTTGAACACAGCAGAGCTCAATGTGGGAGGGGGCTTGCTCCCGATGGAGGTAGGTCAGTCACAGATGTATTAATGACACTCCCTCATCGGGAGCAAGCCCCCTCCCACATTGTTTTGTAGTGTTTTCAGGTGCGCGGCATGCACTCGATAGTGCGGTTTACCACGGTCTTGGCCATCTCCAGCAAATGCCACGCGGCATGGATTCTGGCGCGGTCGTGGGGTTGCAGGTGATCGCAACAGTCCCACACGGTGGCAGAGGCGCTGTGGATCAGATGGGAAATATAGAGTTGAGCGTCTTCGAAGCTGAGGTCTTCGTTGACGACGAGGCAGTCCATGGGTGGATCGGGAAGTGCTTTGGTCATGGTGTAACTCCTATTGGGCATGGGAGCGACCACCAACGCTGCTAAACGTAGGGTGGCAGCTGTACGCGGGTTAGCAGACCGGTCAATAGGAAAACCAGCGCACCCGAAGGTGCCCCGCGCACAGCCACCATAAATGCAGATGTGGACCGTGTGCCTATTGAACTCAGGCTGCTAAACCCGATCACTGAAATCCAGCGACGGACCGAAGACTAGCCATCGATTCCAACAGGCACAAGGCGGCAGGGATTGTCTCGGAAACGTCCTGCAATTTAAAGGGACACAGCTTGCTGGCCCTTTACAAACCATGACCAAATGCCAGCAACACCACTACATTCAAAATGTGGGAGGGGGCTTGCTCCCGATAATGGTGTGTCAGTCAATATATTTGTCGCTGATACACCGCTATCGGGAGCAAGCCCCCTCCCACATTGAATGCATTCCAAGTCTTGGATCAGCGTCCGAGCATCTTTACCCAACGCGACGGCGGCATGCCGTAGGTGCTGCGAAATTGCCGGGTCATGTGGCTTTGGTCGGTGAAGCCTGCGGTCATGGCCGCATCCACCAACGATTGGCCCTGGGCCAACAAGTGGCGCACCAGGTCCAGCCTGCGCATGGTCAGGTAGCGGTAGGGGCTGGTGCCGAACAACAAGCGAAAATCCCGCGATAACGCCCAGCGGTCGCGGTCGGCATGGTCGGCTATTTCATCCAGGGTGATGCTGCGGCCCAGGGCGCTGTGGATAAATTCACGGGCGCGTTCGGCGGCCACGTAGTTGAAGGATTTACGGCTGACGACGGCACCGGATGCCTCGCTCAGCGCCTGGGCCAGGTCGAACATGGCGTCCTGCTCTTGCATCGGGTCAATCGGGCAATCCAGGCTTTGCAACAACACTTCGCTGGCGCGGTGCAGCCGAGGGTCGGTGGACAGGCCGCCGGGAATGAAAGGCAAGGGTTTGCCGCCGAGGATCTGCTGGATTAGCGCCGGCTCCACATAAATCATCCGGTACTTGAAGCCTTCATCGCTGCCGGCACGGCCGTCGTGGGTTTCGTCCGGGTGAATCACCATGGTGGTGCCAGGCATGCTGTGGGTCATGCCACCGCGATAATGAAAACTCTGCACGCCGAACAACGTGCGCCCGATGGCGTAGGTGTCATGGCGATGGGGGTCGAATGCGAAACCGGCAAAGTACGCCTCGATACGGTCCAGGCCACTGGCGTGCGGGGCGCGGTGCAGCCAGTCGAGGGAGTGGGTGGGTTTGCCCATGGTGACTTGTCACAGAAGGAGGTGGGAACACGTTAACCGAGTCTGCCGCGGTTGTCTGCCTGGGGTCTTGTACGATTGTGCAGGCGTTGGGCGGGGCCTATGATCGCTGTTCGTCTACTGCGCTGGTGAACCCTCCATGGATGTTTTCAACCCTGCCTATGTGGCGCCGCTGGTCTCGCTCGCGCTGCTGTGGACGATCGCCGTGGTGACCCCCGGCCCCAACTTCTTCAATACGGCGCAGTTGGCCGCCAGTTGTTCGCGACGTCACGGTGTAGTGGCGTCGGCGGGCGTAGCGACGGGCACGATTATTTGGGGGCTGGCAGGTGGCCTGGGTATCAAGTCGCTGTTTACCGCCGCGCCCATGTTGTACCTGGCGTTCAAGATCATCGGCGGTTGCTACCTGATCTACCTTGGGCTAAAGCTGTTCAAGCGCTCGGCGCCGACAACGGGGCAGGCGGTGTTGCCCGATGAGCCGCGACGCTCGTTGTTTTCCGCATGGCGTTTCGGTTTTCTCGGCAATTTGTCCAACCCCAAGGCCGCTCTGTTCGTCGCCACGGCCTTCGCCTCGACCATGCCGCCCTCACCCTCGCCGACGTTGCTGACCTTGGCGGTCATCACCATGGCTACGTTGTCGTTCAGTTGGTATTCCAGCGTAGCCTTGGTGTTTTCCAGCGAGCGCATGGCCAACCTCTACAGTCGTTCGCGCAAGTGGCTCGACCGCTTTGCCGGCAGTTGCTATCTGTTGTTCGGGGCGCATCTGGTGGCGAACCGCTGACTACCCGTGGTAAGAAGCCTTACTTTCAACAGTGAGGCCAGGTCATGAGCAAGGTGCGGGTAGGTATTATTTTTGGTGGCCGTTCGGCTGAGCATGAGGTCTCGCTGCAATCGGCGCGCAACATCGTCGATGCCCTCGACCGTTCGCGCTACGAGCCCATCCTGATCGGTATCGACAAGGCCGGTCACTGGCACCTCAACGACACGTCGAACTTCCTGATCAACCAGGAAAACCCGGCGCTGATCGCCCTGAACCAATCCAACCGTGAATTGGCGGTGGTGCCGGGCAAGGCCAGCCAGCAAGTGGTGGAAACCTCCGGGCAGGGCTTGCTGGAACACATCGATGTGATCTTCCCCATTGTCCATGGCACCCTCGGCGAAGACGGTTGCCTGCAAGGTTTGCTGCGTATGGCCGACTTGCCTTTCGTCGGCTCCGACGTGCTCGGCTCGGCCGTGTGCATGGACAAAGACATCAGCAAGCGCCTGCTGCGTGACGCCGGTATTGCCGTCACGCCGTTCATCACCCTCACCCGTGGCAACGCGGCGCGCACTTCCTTTGAAGCGGCGGCGAACAAGCTCGGCGTGCCGATGTTCGTCAAGCCCGCCAACCAGGGCTCCTCAGTGGGCGTGAGCAAAGTCGGCAGCGAAGCTGAGTACCACGCTGCGGTTGAGCTGGCGTTGGGTTTTGATGAGAAAGTGTTGGTGGAGTCCGCCGTCCAGGGCCGTGAAATCGAATGCGCCGTGTTGGGCAATGACCACCCCATCGCCAGCGGTTGTGGCGAGATCGTGGTGAGCAACGGCTTTTATTCCTACGACAGCAAATACATCGACGATCAGGCCGCCCAAGTGGTGGTGCCTGCGGCTATCAGCCGTGAAGCCAGCGAGCGAATTCGCAGCTTGGCCGTTGACGCCTTTGAGGTGTTGGGTTGCGCAGGGCTGGCGCGGGTGGATGTGTTCCTGACGAATGAGGGCGAAGTCCTGATCAACGAGATCAACTCACTGCCTGGTTTTACCCGCATCAGCATGTACCCCAAGCTGTGGCAGGCGGCGGGCATGAGCTACAGCGAGTTGGTGAGCCGGTTGATTGAGTTGGCGTTGGAGCGACATGCGGGACGCAAGGGGTTGAAGAGCAATCGCTGATCGTTAGCGTGTACGAGCAATCCACGAATAGATCAACGTCTTCGGCTCCTCCAAGTGATGCGTCCTCCTGCGATAGCTGGCAAACGTCGGCGACGTGCAATAAGTGCACACGTCACTCACCTCGATCTGCTCGCGCTTGACCCCCGCCGCTTGCAGCAACAGCAGCCCATACCCGCTCAAGTCAAACCAGGCACTTCCCGCTTGCCTGGCGTGGGGCGGTGTAATGTGCGGAGCTTGTAGCGGTGTCGGTTGCTCAATGCTCCAGGGCGCCTGGCTGTCCTCCCATAGGTGGCCTTGATCCGCTTGGAACTGGGCAATGAACGTTTCACTCACCTCATAGCAGCAAGGCTTGATCGACGGCCCAATTGCCACCCGCAACTGGGCCGCGCTAATGCCTTCATCGATAAAACGCTGCACGGCATTGCCGATAATCCCGCGTTGCAGGCCCTTCCAGCCGCCATGAATGGCGGCCACTAAATCACCGCCTGCGATCAGGATGGGCAAACAGTCGGCCGTAATGACCGCAATTGGCTGCCGGCTCCGGGTGAACACCCCGTCAGCCTCAATCGTGTTGGCCGGCTGACCCGGCTGCCACTCGATCACTGACGCGCTGTGCACCTGTTTGCAAATAAACACGTCATCGGGGCGCAGCGGATCGTCAATCGAGCAAAAACCGTGATCCACGCCGGGGAGGGCATTGAGGTTATGGGCTTTGTTCACCGTGCATTCTCCTTTGATCAAAACACCCTAGTCGCCCAACGCCTCGCCTTCACGCCGAGGGTCGGCGCCGCCGCTCAGCGACACCTTGCCCTGGGCATCCCGCGTGCGCACGATGGCCTGTACGCCGCTGGTCATATCGATCTCGCTCAGGGCATGGCCCTTGTCCTTGAGCGCTTGTTTGAGCGCTGGGCTGAACAGGCCGGTTTCCAACTCAGTTGCGCCATTGCGGCTGCCGAAATTCGGCAGGCTGATGGCCGCTTGCGGGTCGAGCTTCCAGTCGAGCATGGCCACCAGGGATTTGGTCACGTACTCGATGATCTGCGAACCGCCCGGGGAGCCCACGGTGGCCAGCAACTCACCACTGTTGCGATCGAACACCAGGGTTGGAGCCATGGCCGAGCGCGGGCGCTTGCCGGGTTGCACGCGGTTGGCCACAGGCTGGCCGTTTTCTTCGGGGATGAACGAGAAATCGGTCATCTGGTTGTTGAGCAAAAAGCCCTGGACCATCACGTGGGAGCCGAACGCCGCTTCCACGGTGGTGGTCATCGACACCGCGCCACCCTGGTCGTCCACCGCCACCACTTGCGAGGTGGAGATGCGCAGCGGCGAGCGATCCGGTGCATACGCCACTTGAACGCCCTCCGGTTGGCCAGGCTTGGCGACCCCCATGCTGCGCTCGCCGATCAGCGCGGCGCGCCGGGCCAGGTAGTTGGGTGCAACAAGGCCGGCAACCGGCACGGGGGTGAAGTCTGCATCGGCCACATACAGGGCGCGATCGGCAAAGGCCAGGCGCCCGGCTTCGGCGATCAGGTGCACGGCCTCGGGTGTCGGTTCAAGCCCGGCCGGCGAAGTACTCTTGTTCGGGGTCATCGGCGCGATCGCCAGGCGCGGGTCGCGGGTCTGCAGCGCCTGCAAGGTGCCAAGGATCTGCGCCACGGCAATCCCGCCAGAGGAGGGCGGCGGCATCCCGCAGATTTTCCATTGTTTGTAGTCGGTGCACAGTGGGGCGCGCTCCTTGGCGCTGTAGCCCTTGAGGTCGGCTACGGACAAGCTGCCGGCATTGTGATTGCCCTGCACCTTGCGTGCGATCTCATCGGCAATCGCCCCGTGGTACAGCGCATCCGGCCCTTCCTTGGCGATGCGCTTGAATACCGCGGCCAGCGCCGGGTTTTTCAACAGCGTGCCGGTGGCTTTGGGCGAGCCATCGGCATTCAGGAAGTACGCCGCCATCTCGGGCGATTGCACAATAAAGCGATCCGCCGCGATCAAGCTATGCAAGCGCGGTGAAATGGCAAAGCCCTGCTCCGACAGGCGGATCGCCGGCTCGAACAGCTTGGCCCATTGCAGATGGCCGCTCTTCTTGTGCGCCATTTCCAGTGCGCGTAATACACCCGGCGTGCCGACAGAGCGCCCGCCAATTTGCGCATCGGTGAACGCCATCGGCGTGCCGTCGGCCTTCAGGAACAAGCGCTCGGTCGCCCCCGCCGGTGCGGTCTCGCGGCCATCGTAGGCCTGCACGTTTTTGCCATCCCATAGCATGATGAACGCACCGCCACCAATGCCGGAAGACTGTGGCTCTACCAGGGTCAGCACCGCTTGCATCGCAATCGCCGCGTCGATGGCCGAACCGCCTTGGCGCAACATCTCGCGTCCGGCTTCGGCAGCCAACGGGTTGGCAGCGGCGGCCATATGGTGCTCGGCGTGGCGGGTACTCAGGTCAGTGCGATAGCCCGAACCCAACTCCGGTGCCGGTGGCTGTTCGGTGACAGACGTGTGGCAGGCCGCAAGGGCCAGGGCTGCTGCGATGACCGTCAACTGACGGCGGGAAGTCAAAAGCACGCGCTGAACTCCGTTCATTTTGAGAATGATCTGTTGTCCTTCGGGAATTGCGTTTTACAGATAAATCGTGCCTTGCATATACAGCACCGCCTTGCCGGAGATAATCACGCGGTCGCCCTTGAGTTCACAGCGCAACTGGCCCTTGCGCTGGCCGCCTTGCTCGGCGGTCAGCTGCAACTTGCCCAGGCGCTCGGCCCAGAACGGTGCCAGCGAGGTGTGCGCCGAGCCGGTGACCGGGTCTTCATTGACCCCCACATTCGGGCCGAACCAGCGTGAGACAAAATCAAACTGTGTGCTTTTGGCGGTGACTGCAATCCCACGTTTGGACAGGCCCTTGAGTCGTGCGAAATCCGGTGTCAGTGCCGCCACCTGCGCTTCATTTTCCACCAGCACGATGTAGTCATCGGTGCCAGACACCTCAGCAGTTTCAATGCCCAGTGCGCTCAACATTCCAGCCGGTGGCTCGCAGCGTTGCGGCTGTTTGGCCGGGAAATCCATCGCCAGTTCATCGCCATTGCGCGTCACCCGCAACTCGCCGCTACGCGTGGCAAAGCGCAGCACTTGCGGCGCATCGGCCAGCATATGAATCAATACCCAGGCCGCCGCCAAGGTGGCATGGCCGCACAGGTCTACCTCGACTTCGGGGGTGAGCCAGCGCAGCTCGTAGAACTCGCCACGGGGTACAAAAAACGCGGTTTCCGAGAGGTTGTTTTCAGCCGCGATACTCTGCAGTTGCTCGTCGGGCAACCATTCGGTGAGCGGGCACACCGCCGCCGGGTTGCCGCCGAAGGGGTATTGGCTGAAAGCGTCGACTTGGTAGATGTCCAGTTTCATCGGGGCACTCCGCATTTTAGGGAGGCTGGACACTAACAGTGGGGGTGGGGGGCGTCAAAATACAGTTGGGGAGTTTTTTACGCGCACAAAAAAACGGCCTACCTTTCGGTAAGCCGTTTTTAGTACTTGGTGGCTACACAGGGACTTGAACCCCGGACCCCAGCATTATGAATGCTATGCTCTAACCAACTGAGCTATGTAGCCAAGTGGCGCGCATTATTCGCTCGGAACGGCAATGCGTCAAGTCTTTTTGTTGAGTTTTTTTCTACGCTTTCAACCGTTTAACCGAAAACGCTGCTTTGGGTGACAGGCGGCAGGGAGGCTCGCTGGCGGATGCGCTCTGTAGCGGGGGGCAGATGCAGAGCATTGGCGTCTATCAGGCCAAGTCTGACAGTGTTGGGCAGATATCCCTGTCGCCCAACGCTTGCCCGGCTAATTCAGCTTAGCGATGCAGGGGGGTGTGGGTCACGCGCTTGAGCTGTTCGCGTGCCCGTGACAGGCGCGAGCGCACGGTGCCGATAGGGATGTCCAGTACGTCGGCGGTGTCCTGATAGCTACCGTCGGTTTCCAGTGAAGCGTACAGCGTCTTGCGCATCTCGGTCGGCAAGTGATCGATAGCGCTCAGGGTATTTTCCAGGCGCCGGTTGATCTCAAACTCCCAATCCAGACTGTGGGTGTCTTCCTGGCCATGCCACAGCGACTCATCGAATTCGCAATGTGCGGGTTTGGCATACAGGCGCCGAAAGTGATTGCGGATCAGGTTCTGCGCGATGCCGCACATCCAGGTGCTGAGCGTTGCGGTGCCGCTGAAACGTTCGCGATTACGCCAGGCTTCCAGGTAGGTCAATTGCAAAAGATCATCCGCATCTTCCGGGTTAAGCACGCGTTTATGAATAAAGCGGCGAAGCTTTTTCTGTTGATCGTCCGTCAGATGAAGCATGAATTGAGGCGAATTGCCACCAAGGTGAACTAAGGCTTCAATAGGAATATTCATGATTTTTTCCTTAAGGTAGACGCAGTCGAAACGTATCGACAGGAACCCGATTGCACTGCTTGTGCCAAACAGAAAAAATCACGTAACTACTTAATTTATATATATAAATATCTTGAATTGATGCTTTTTTACGCAGGCTTTTGCACGTGAGGATTAGAGGTCCGTGCAAGTATTTTCAAACGTGCCGTCGTCTCGAATTTCAATGGAACCGTATGGGGAGGCTTTGCCACACAGAGACACACTCTTCCTGAACTGGCCTGTCCATGAAAGTCGAATCGCGCAACGATGTGCCAACGGTCCAACGCCTGGATCAACCTGTTATCAGCAATACTGCCGTGCCTGCGCCTGCGAAGGGTGTTGATGAACTGGCCCAACTGTTCAATCAGGAAGTAGAGCTCAATAAACTTCCGCTGGCCCAGCGGCAGATGGCCCAGCGCGTGCCTGCTGCGGAACAACTGGTGCAGCTTTATGACCAGTTAGGGCATCCGGCCCAGGCGAGCATGGCCTCGGTTTCTCGCCGCATCAGGATGCAGTTACTGCAAAACGCCAGCGTCGACAAATTGCTCGACCTCACAGGCGGCGACCCGGCGCGTGCGTTCGTGGTCCTCAAGCACGTGGCAGGCCAGGCGGACGCTGAACTGCGTAAATCCGAGGCTGCCTTGGCCCGCGCAGCCATTGCCAAATTCGAGGCGCGTTTCAAGGGAGAAATCCAGGCTGGCCTGAACATTGCCGTAGCATTGCAAGCAGCCGGCGCGGACCCGCAGGAACGCCAGGCGCTCCGCGCGCTCTACTATGCCAGCGTGGTCACGCGCCAATCGCTGGCGACCATGATGCAAGCTCTGCTGGGCGTATACGGCGGCGAGCGCTTCTATGAAGGGCTCAATGTGATGCGTAAAGCCTTGGCAGACGATATCGCGGCCCGGGTGTCATCGATGCCCACCCCACTGTTGCGCTCTGTGCTGCTGGGCCTGCGAAGTTGCGGGCAGTTGGGCACCGTATTGGCCGATTGCCTGGCGTTCAACCTGCGACTGGGCATCGATCATGACGCCGTTTCCCTGCTGCAGCGCCTGCTTGGATACGCCGATAGCGGCATCGCCGCCGATGAAATCCTGCGGTTGGGGAATGAGATGGGGAGTGGATCACCCTCCAGGCAACTGGCCGCTCTCAACGCGCTTTACCCTCTTATCCGGCAGTTACCGTTGGCATTATGGTCTGACAGTAGAGTCCGCGAGGAAACCTTGTTCAGGTTTGTAGCGGTGATGGACGAGCTGAACCGGATCGACGGTGGTACCCAGCGTTTTCCTGAGTTGGCCGGGGTTATGACGTGACCCTGCTGTCGACCATCAACGGCTTGCTGCTCAAAGTGGCACAGCGCGCAGAAGTGCTGGGCGCCGTGGTGGTCATGGCCATTGTCTTTATCTTTATCGTGCCACTGCCGACCTGGCTGGTAGATATTCTGATTGCGCTCAATATCTGCATATCTTGCCTGTTGATCGTACTGGCGCTTTATCTACCAGGCCCTCTGGCGTTCTCATCGTTCCCATCGATCCTGTTGCTGACCACCATGTTTCGTTTGGCGCTGTCGATTGCGACCACGCGCTTGATCCTGCTGGAACAGGACGCCGGTGACATCGTCGAGGCCTTCGGCAATTTCGTGGTGGGGGGAAACCTGGCGGTAGGGATGGTGATCTTTCTGATCCTGACCCTGGTCAACTTCCTGGTGATCACCAAGGGCTCGGAGCGGGTCGCCGAGGTGGCGGCGCGGTTCAGCCTGGATGCGATGCCGGGCAAACAGATGTCTATCGATAGCGATCTGCGTGCAGGGCTGATTGACGGCATGCAAGCGAGGGACAAGCGTGAGCAGTTGTCGCGTGAGAGCCAACTGTTCGGGGCCATGGATGGGGCCATGAAGTTCGTCAAGGGCGACGCTATCGCCGGCTTGATCATCGTCGTGGTCAACCTGTTGGGCGGCTTCTCCACAGGAATGTTCCAGCACGGCTTGAGCGCAGGCGATTCGATGGCGTTGTATTCGGTACTGACGATCGGCGATGGCCTGATTGCACAGATTCCGGCGCTGCTGATCTCTTTGACTGCGGGCATGATCATCACCCGTGTTGCGCCGGATGGACGCAAAGGCGTCAGTAACATGGGCGTCGAAATTGCCCGGCAAATGACCAGCGAGCCCAAGAGTTGGGTGATAGCCTCGGTGGGAATGCTTGCGTTTGCCGCGGTCCCTGGCATGCCTACCCTGGTATTTATCCTGATCGCGCTGATCACCGGCAGCGTGGGTTACTACCTGGTGCGCCAGCGCCAACACCAGGCAGAGCCTTCCAACGAGGCCGCCGAAGTCGTTCGCCCTGAAGAGAACGGTAAAGAGGACTTGCGCGGCTTTGACCCGTCGCGCCCTTACCTGTTGCAGTTTTCCCCTGTTCTGCGTGGCACGCCTGAAGTGACGAATCTGATTCACGGGATTCGCCAGGCGCGAAATTCGCTGGTCGCCAATATTGGCCTGACATTGCCGCCGTTCGAAGTCGAGCTCGATGACTCCCTGGCCCCCGATGAGATGCGCTTTTGTGTGCATGAAGTCCCCATGGTCAGGGCGTCAGTGGTCAATCATATGGCCGTTGAGCGCATGGCGCTTGAGGTTGAGCCAGAGCACGCCATCGCCGGGTTGGCTGAGCGCGATGAACAGGATTGGCTCTGGTTGGCCCCTGACGATCCGCTGCTTGATGATCCGCAACTGGAGCGCTTCACCGCCACGAGCCTGATCCTGGAGCGTATGCGAAAGGCGATGATGCTCAGCGGGCCACAGTTCCTGGGGATTCAGGAGAGCAAGTCGATCCTGAGTTGGCTTGAGCATAATCAGCCGGAACTGGTGCAGGAACTGCAGCGCATCATGCCGCTGTCGCGTTTTTCTGCGGTGTTGCAGCGCCTGGCCAGTGAAGGTGTCCCCCTGCGGGCGGTGCGCCTGATTGTCGAATCGCTGATCGAGTACGGACAGCATGAGCGTGAGCCGGAAGCCCTGGCCGACTATGCACGCATTGCTCTCAAGGCGCAGATCTATCACCAGTACAGCGAGGCCGACGGCCTGCACGCCTGGCTGTTGTCTGCGCAAAGCGAAAACATCCTGCGCGAAGCCCTGCGCCAGACCCAGACCGGGGTGTTCTTTGCGTTGGACCAGGATCACAGCGCGGCGTTTATCAACCTGCTCAATCAGGCCTTTACCTTGAGGGCCAAGAGCAAAAGCGTGATGTTGGTGGCGCAGGACTTGCGCAGCCCCTTGCGGACTTTATTGCTCGAAGAGTTCAACCATGTACCGGTGCTGTCTTTCGCTGAGTTGGGGAGCACATCCAAGGTCAAGGTGTTGGGGCGCATTGACCTCGGTCAGGAAGCATTGATGCGTGGCGCAGCGGCATGATTTCGCAGCCATGGACAGTACGAAGGAGGGCTCGATGATGTATGAGTTACGCGTGCTTGATGGGCTGCGCCAGGGCGCTGCGTTGCCGTTGTTCGGCGAGCGATGGAGCATCGGTGCCCAGCCGGACGCTGACCTGGTGCTGAGCGATCCAGGGGTCGCCGAGCATCATGCCCTGCTGCAGTTTTGCGACGTTAACTGGTCGGTGCAGGCCCAGGCGCAGTTGGTGTACGGGGCTGATGGCCAGGCCCTGGCGCAGATCCCGAGCCTGGCGTTGAACGTGCCCTTTCTGGTGGGTAGCGTGAGATTGTGCGTCGCCTTGGCAGATCATCCATGGCCTGAGCCTGTGCCTGAGGCCCCGGTATCTGCGGCATTGCCATCACCGGAACAACCTGTGCAGACACTGCCGTTATCGTCGATATCACCCTCGCAGCAAAAGCGGTTGATCAGCCTGATGCTGGTGGTGGCGGTAGTCATCGCAGTGGTGGGCATGGTTTCGACAGGGGAGCATGACGCGCAGGCTTCCCTGATGCCATCGGTGATTGGCAAACACGAATTGGCCTCACCGTTTGATGTGCGTCAGCAGTTGTTGAAAATGCTCGGCGAGCGTGAGCTGAGCCAACGGATCGACCTGCAAGTCATCAACGGTCAAGTCGTGCTCAACGGCGATGTTTCCCAGGACGATGTGGAGCTGGTGTCGCGGATGCTCAGCCGCTTTGGTGAGCAATTCGACAGTATGGTGCCGGTGATCAGTCGTGTACGTGTGCGAGATGACGCCTTGCCGTTCAGGATCGTGCAAATTGTCGGCGGACCTAACGGTCATGTGGTTCTGGAAGAGGGTAGCCGGCTCTTTTTGGGGGATCAGGTGGACGGCTTGCGCCTGGTGCTGATCGACAACAGCAAAGTGGTTTTTGATGGCGCACAGCGTTACGAGGTGCACTGGTGAGTACCTCCGAGCAAGCGCGTCTGGACGCCTGGCAGCAACGCCAGGCCCAGGCGCTCGGCAGCTTTGCGCCGGTGTCCATGCGCGGGCGAATCCAGCGCGTCAACGGCATGCTGCTGCAGTGCCGGCTGCCTCAGGCGCGTATCGGTGATTTGTGCCAGGTGGAAAAAGGTCCGGGTGACTGCATGCTCGCTGAAATCATTGGTTTTGATCAGCAGGATGCGGTGCTCAGTGCCCTTGGGAACCTGGAAGGCGTGCGCGTGGGGGCGCCTGTCGAGCGCCTGGGCGTGTCGCATAGAGTGCAAGTCAGCGAGGCGCTCCTGGGCCAGGTTCTGGACGGTTTCGGAAGGCCGATTACGGGCCAGGGTGCCAGCGCATTTGTCGAATCCGAACTGCCGGATACCAGCCCGGTGTTATGTGAAGCGCCCTTGCCCACCGAGCGGCCGCGTATCAACCGTGCGCTGGCCACCGGGGTGCGGTCCATCGATGGATTGATGACGCTCGGTGAAGGCCAGCGTGTCGGTCTGTTCGCCGGGGCCGGTTGTGGCAAAACCACCTTGTTGGCCGAGATCGCCCGTAACGTCGAATGCGATGTCATCGTGTTCGGCTTGATCGGCGAGCGGGGGCGCGAGCTGCGTGAGTTTCTCGACCATGAACTCGATGAGCAACTGCGCTCTAAAGCGGTACTGGTGTGTGCCACGTCTGATCGCTCCAGCATGGAGCGTGCCCGCGCCGCTTTTACCGCCACGGCACTGGCTGAAGGTTTTCGGCGCAAGGGCCAGCGGGTGTTGCTGCTGATCGATTCCCTGACCCGTTTCGCCAGGGCCCAGCGTGAAATCGGCCTGGCTGCCGGCGAACCCCTGGGGCGCGGAGGCCTGCCGCCTTCGGTGTACAGCTTGCTGCCGCGCTTGGTGGAGCGCGCCGGGTTGACCCGTGACGGCGTGATCACAGCGATCTACACAGTGCTGATTGAGCAGGACTCCATGAACGATCCGGTGGCCGATGAAGTACGTTCATTGCTCGACGGCCATATCGTGCTGTCGCGCAAATTGGCTGAGCGTGGGCACTATCCGGCGGTGGATGTGTTGGCGAGCCTTTCACGAATATTGAGCAACGTTGCGGCGCCAGAGGATATTCAGGCGGGCACGGCGTTGCGACGGTTGTTATCGGCGTACCAGCAGATCGAGTTGATGCTCAAGCTGGGCGAGTACCAGCCTGGCAGCGATGCGTTGACGGACCTGGCCGTGAACAGTCGCCAGGCGGTGGACGGTTTCCTGCGCCAGGATTTGCGTGAGCCGACACCGATGGCCGTCACGCTGGAGCAACTCAAGGAGCTGACGACCTATGTCCCCTTCTGATGTGCTGCACGGTGAAGTGCAGATGCTGCGTTGCCTGCGCAGGCACAGGGCTGATCGTGCCGAACGTGCCCTGCGTGAGGCCAAGCGTGCGCAGCAGGCCCTGCTCGCGCATATCCAGCAGGCCCAGGATGCACTTGAACACACTCGGCAGGAGCAAGCCCGGCAAAGTGCTGAGTTGCTCAGTCAGCACCAGGGCCAGCTCTTGACCTTGGCGGGCCTGAAATCCTGGAACGCACAGGAGCGCTCCTTATCCGCCAGTACCCAGCGCGAAGAGGGGCAGCTTGAGGCGCTGCGCAACCAACGGCAAGAAAAGGAACACCACGTTGGCAGTGCCCAGAGGCAAGCCACCGAATGCCTGCGGCAGGTGGAAAAGTTACAGGAGCTATCACTTTTGCTTGCACAGGAGCCGACATGACCCAGGTTGCGAATAAACCCACCGAACGCCCCCCCCTGCGTGAGCCCCGCGAAGAGCGTGACTCGGGAGCAGCGGGCATGGTTGCGTGGGAACAAGGGCGACTGTTTACGCGGTTGTTTGCGGGTGATGGGGAGGGCGCAGGGACGAGCGCCTCCTTGTCGCGAAAAAAATCTGCGGCCGGTATTGCCATGATCGAGGCGCTGGCCGAACAACTGACGCCTCGTGTGTTGGCCGGTTCGCAGTGGCCGTTGCAGGCAGTGTTGTACTTGCCACGCCTGGGACGGATCAACGCCAGCGTGCGCCGAGAGCAGAGCGGCTGGGCCATTGAATTGGAAGCGGAACACGACGCCACGGCCCGCTGGCTCAGCGGCGTACGGCAACAGTGTGAGGACCGTTTTACGCAAGCGTTGGGTCTGCCGGTCAGCCTGCTTCTGCCAAGCGTCGGCAACCCATGATCGTACCGCTACTGACATTACCTTCGATCAAGAGCGACGGGGTTGCCGCGCGCCGCCAACTGGGCCGCGGCCTGTACCTGCCGTTCCATGTTGCGGGTCAGGCCGGTGAATTGCGGCTTGAGCCTGGACGTGCGCCTGTTGGCGGTGACGTGGTGTGCTTCGACACGCAGTGCGGTGTGCTGGCGCTCGCTAAGGCGGGGCCGTTGCTTAGCCTGCTGGGTGAATGTCCGGTGACCCTTGCAGGGGCCGACAACGAACCGGATTCCTGGTTCTGGACGTTGTTTCAGTATTACCTGAGCCCCGAAGTGCGAGCGCTGTTGGGTTATGTGCGATTGCTACACACCGGGCGACCAAAAGGCTTTGGCTGTCGCCTCACCGTGACCCTGGGGGCATCGTGGGTTGAGGGTTATGTGTGGTTGAGCCCCGAAAGCTTTTTGGCGTTGTACGAGGCGGGGGCCTGGCGGGCCACGGCTGCGCCGCTGCCGTTGTCGTTTCAACTGGCAATTGCCGTGACCCTTGGGCGGTTGCGGTTACCGATTGTACAGGCCGGCAGTCTGCGAGCTGGCGATGTGCTGGTGCTTGAACAGACCTTTTTTCAGGCCCGGGGCAGCGGCTATGTGTCGGTCGGCAGAGAGCGCCTGCATGGCGGCATTGACGATGACACAGGGTGGTTACGTTTCACTCTTACTTCTATCGAGGACGTGTCTGTGGACGAAGATTTAGATGTACCTCATCACGCGGGGCATGAAGACGATGAACCCGTAATGGACGTATTCGGCCCCGAGCCGTTCGATGAATTGAGCATGACGCTGAGCGTACGCTGCGGAACACTGAACCTGACCCTGGGGGAGTTGCGTAACCTCGTGCCCGGCTCGGTACTGGGCATTACCGGCTTCGCCCCAGGCATGGCGGGTCTGTTTTATGGCGATCGGCCCATCGGCCAGGGGCAGTTGGTGGAAGTTGACGGGCGCCTTGGGTTGCAGTTGTCCCGAGTGGTGTTCGGTCGATGATACTTCAAGGGCTGGACCCGATCGTCCTGGCGATATTTCTGGGCGCGCTGTCGTTGATGCCCATGCTGTTGGTGGTCTGCACAGCCTTCTTGAAAATCGTGATTGTGCTGATGATTACCCGCAATGCCATCGGCGTACAGCAAGTACCTCCGAGCATGGCCATCAACGGAATCGCTCTGGCGGCTACCTTGTTCATCATGGCGCCGGTGGGGTACGAAATCGCCGAGAATATCAAGGCGTCGCCTCTGGACATGAGCAACGTGCAAACGTTTCTGCATACCGGCAATGAGGCCATCAACCCCTTGCGTGCATTCATGTTGCGTAATGTGGACCCGGATGTGCTGACCCATCTGCTGGACAATACCGCACGTCTGTGGCCTGCGAAAATGGCTCAGGAGGTACAGCGTGAGGATCTTATCCTGCTGATCCCGGCCTTTGTGCTTTCGCAATTGCAGGCGGGGTTCGAGATCGGTTTCCTGATCTACATTCCCTTCATTGTGATCGACCTTATTGTTTCCAACCTGTTGCTGGCGTTGGGTATGCAGATGGTCTCGCCGATGACCATTTCCCTGCCGCTCAAGCTGCTGCTGTTTGTGCTGGTGTCTGGCTGGTCGCGGTTGCTCGACAGTCTGTTCCTTTCCTATCTCTGAGTGGCGTATGGAACCTATCGTGCTGTTCAAGCAGGGCATGTTGCTGGTGGTTGTACTGTCTGCACCGCCGCTGATCGTGGCGGTGGTGGTGGGGGTGCTGACCTCTTTGGTACAAGCGCTGATGCAGATCCAGGACCAGACATTACCCTTTGGTATCAAACTGGTGGCGGTGGGTGTCACATTGATCCTCACGGGCCGATGGATTGGCGTGGAGTTGATCCAGCTGATCAACCTGACGTTTGAAATGATCGGCCGTTCGGCCCTGAACTAAGGCGTTGCCTGTGCTGCTTTATCTTGAGTATCTCCCCAGCCTGTTGATCGGCATGGCGCGTATCTACCCCTGTGGCATCCTGGTAGCGGCGTTTTGTTTTCAACATGTGCGCGGCCTGCCCCGGCACACCATCGTGATGGTCATGGCGTTGTTGCCCGCTCCAGGTATTCATGCTGCTTTGGCAGGGCAGGACTATTCAGCATTGATGCTCGGTGCGCTGATGCTCAAGGAGGTAGCGTTGGGGTTGCTGCTGGGGGTGTTGTTGGCGATGCCGTTCTGGATGTTCGAGTCGGTGGGAGCGCTGCTGGACAACCAGCGTGGAGCCTTGGCCGGTGGCCAACTTAACCCGTCACTGGGGCCGGACGCGACGCCGATCGGGCACATGTTCAAGCAACTGGCGATTTACTTGCTGATGGCCATGCTGGGGTTGGGCGCGCTCACCCAGGTGATCTGGGACAGTTACCTGATCTGGCCACCCACCGTGTGGTTTCCGCTTCCAGCAGCTAATGGCATGAGCGTATTTGTTGGGCTGCTCAGTGACACATTCATGCACATGATGCTTTATGCCGCGCCCTTTATTGCCGTGCTGTTGCTGTTGGAGTTCGGTATCGCGTTACTGGGGGTCTACAGCCAGCAATTGCAAGTGAGTACCTTGGCGCCGCCGGTCAAGTGCCTGGCGGGAATCGGTATTTTGTTGCTGTACTTCGCACTGTTACAGGATCTTATTGTCGGGCGTATGAGTCAGTTGGGTGACCTTAAGCACTACCTGGGGCTTTTGTTCAAGGTCTCGGCGCCGTGAGTGATTCGGGGGAAAAAAAGCACCCGGCGTCCGCCAAGAAGCTGCGTGACCAACGTAAGAAAGGTCAGGTTGCGCAGAGCCAGGATGTGAGCAAGCTGCTGGCGCTGACGGCTATCAGTGAGGTCGCTTTGTTCACTGCCGAAACCAGCTTGCAGCGCTTTCAGCAACTGCTGGTGTTGCCGATATCACGCTTGGGCCAGCCGTTTGCGCGGGTGCTGGAAGAAGTGCTGGTGGAGGGCCTGGTGATGTTTTTCTCGTTCTCTCTGTTGATGGCCGGGCTTGCGATTGCCGCGAAGCTGATTGCCAGTTGGATGCAGTTCGGCCTGCTGTTCGCGCCGGACACGCTGAAGATGGATTTCAATCGCCTCAACCCTATCAGCCAGATCAAGCAGATGTTCTCTGCCCAGTCGTTAATGAATCTGCTGATGAGCATCGCCAAGGCGTTCCTACTGGGCCTGATTGTGTACGTGGTGGTCTGGCCCGCGTTGGGGGCGTTGATTAACCTTGCCAACAGCGACCTGCAGAGTTATCTGCTGGCGCTGATCGCGTTGTTCCGTCACCTGCTGCATGCCTGCCTGGGGCTGTTGCTGGTGTTGGCGCTGATTGATCTGACTTTGCAAAAGCACTTCTTCGCCAAGCGTATGCGCATGACACAGGTTGAGGTCGTCAAAGAGTACAAGGACATGGAGGGCGACCCGCATGTGAAAGGCCAGCGCCGCCAGTTGGCGCAGGAATTGGCGCAAGAGGAGCCGAAGGTCAAGCTGCCCAAGCTGGAAGAAGCCGACATGTTGGTGGTCAACCCGACGCACTTTGCAGTCGCGCTGTACTACCGCCCAGGCGAGACGCCTTTGCCCCTGCTGATCAGCAAGGGCACGGACGACGAAGCGCGAAAACTGATCGCGCGCGCAAAGGTCGCCGAGGTCCCGGTGATTCAATGTGTGTGGCTGGCCCGCACGATCTATACCAAGCAGCTGGGTGCAAGCATTCCTCGCGAGACCTTGCAGGCCGTAGCGTTGATCTACCGCACCTTGCGCGAGCTGGATGACGAAGCCAAGCGCGAAACGCTGGAATTGCCTGAGCTTGATCAGCGCTGATCAGCGACTGGAGCCTGGGTCCAGAGCGCTGAGATTGGCTAGCGAGAGCATCCTGCTGAGGATCCTGCCCGGATTGCAGTGGGAGGTGGGCAATGCGTGCCAGATCACCAAGGCGCCCTGGGTATCGAGATAGATAAAACAGCCATCAAACACCTGTGCCTGCTCAAAGCGGCGCTGCAATACGCGTTGTAGTTGCCCGGCTTGCAACGCTTCGCGAATGATGTGCAAGGCCAGTCCAGGGTGATTACCCGCGTTGAGCGCGCGCACCTCGATGCCCCGAGTGAGAACCTGGTGAGTGGCAGCGCCGCTCACCAGGTTCTCCAGAAATACCTGGCGTGGTTCGTCGGGTATTTCCTTGATGCTCATCGTTCCAGCGATATCGTCTGGTAATCCGCTCGCTCCCCGGAAGGGCCGGGCTCGACGCGCATGTGAGATGGCCACCAGATCACCATCTTTTGTGCGGTCGATTGGGGACGTGAGCAGGAGTCGCCTTTGCACGTGGGGGTGCAAGCGCTGACAAGCAGCGCCGCACCGATCAGAGTGACGCACAACAATTGATGTTTCATGGGCGAACCTTTTGAGATGGCGTAATCAAGGTGGGGCGCGGTACGCTGAGGTGTTCATCCTTCACCACCGGACGCATGGCAATAAATACCTCGGCTTCCTCTCCCGGTTTCAACCAGGCGTGTGGCCACACGGTGACGGCAAGCGTTTGCGAGTTGCTGCATTCTTTTTCATCGATGCGCACATTGCGGTTGAACTGGTTGCGTAGTACTACGACTGCAACGTTGTACTCAGGGCCTGCATACCATTGGCTGCGCTCGGTACTCAGTGCGAGCAGGTCGCGGGTGCTGCACAGCGTGTTCAACCCCACGGGCATTGGCGCCAACTTGAAGGCCTTGGGCACTTGCCCAGTCACCAGGTGCGCCAGGGTACTGATCACGTCGCTACGCTTGATCACCGGCTGGTGAGGGGCGTTACGCCTGGCCAGCGGTGCCAGCGCCGCCTGCAATTGGGCCTGATCTGCCTGGGGTAAATAGCGAGACGGATCGGCCTGGTCGCCGATGACGCGCGGCGTGATGATAAACAGGCGTTCACGCCGATTGTTCTGCCTTTCGCTGGAAGAGAACAGCGCCTTGCCCAGCAGCGGGATATCACCCAGCAGTGGCACCTTGCTTTGCCTGTCGGTGCTTTCCGTGACGTGGAAGCCGCCTACAACCATAGAGCGCTTTTCCGCCATGACGGCCTGGGTGCTGACGTTACCGCGGCGAACATCCAGGTCCCTGAGGTTACGGTTGGGGTTGGATTCGTCGAACGTGCCGTCCTCGATATCCACGACCAAGTGAATCTGATGGCTGCCGCGGCTGGTGATGACGCGGGGTATGACCTGAACGCTGGTCCCCACGGTGACCGGCAAGATGGTTGCGTTCTGCCGACCAGGTGTCAGGTATTGAGTGCGGTTGAAGTCGATCACCGCCGGCTGGTTTTCCAGGGTGAGCACGGACGGGTTGGAAACCATCGTCGCCAGCCCCTTGGCTTCCAGGGCGCGTATGTCGGCATAGAACCGTTCGCGATTCTCAAGCGACAACTGTTGGGATGACGAACCTGCACGGAACCGGCTGTTCTGAAACCCCCAGTTCACGCCGAACTCATCCAACTGCGTACGCTCGATATCCAGAATGATCGTGTCGATCTCCACCAGTTTGCGCGCCACATCGAGTTGAGCGATCAACTCGCGGTACATGGCCTGGCGCTCTGGCAGGTCATAGATCAGGACTGCGTTATTGCGAATGTCGGCTTCGACGCGAATCCGGCTGCTGGGTATCGGTGCACGCGGGGGGAGTGTGGCGCCAATATCCAATGGCATGGTGTTGCTGTTTGTACCGAGTATCTGCCCCAGCATGGGATTGCTCAAGCGGGGAACATTCGGCGCAATAGGCGAGGGCTGTGAGGAAGGGCGCTGGCTCAGCACCGAGGAGATCGGATTTGAACGGGGCTCCAGCAGCCCTTGCACAATGCTGGAAACACCGGCAATGGTCAGCTTCTGGCCGCGGTAATCCACTTGACGATCAGCGGCATTGGCGAACTTCAGCGGGAAGCTCAGCACCGTCTGTTTTTCATCCACGGTGCGGCGTTGGCTGCTGAACTGCTTGATTTGTTCGATATAGCGCCGAGGTCCGGAGACGAGCACGACGCCATCCTCGGGCAACTCACCCCAGCCGAAGCGACTATCGAGCAGGCCAATATCAGTGAGGGCCTGCTTGAGGTCGGCAATGGTCTCAGAGGAAACCTCCAGGCGCGCGGACTCCTGCTGGTCCAGGGTGCTGATGTAGAGTGTGTTGTTGTACAGATACCATTGGAAGCGATGTTCTACTCCCAGCCGGTCGAGCAAGGATTGTGGGGTATTGGCGCGTATCTTGCCGTTGACGGTGCCCTCCAGCAGGCCCTCGATTTGCAGTTGCGTACCGAAGGTTTGGGCGAAGTCGTCGAGCACGTCCCGAACTGGCTTATGCTCGGCTTCATAAGCGTAGGCGGTGTTCTTCCATTCGGCGGGGATCGCCGCCACCGCGCTTTGAGTTGAAACCAGCAGCCAGGAAAACAGGAACACATTCCGCCAATGGGCTCTTTTGAATGAAGCATCAGGCGAGTCAAGGCACAAGCGGCCGCCCTTATGGGTCTTGTTAGGCATAGACAGTTCTCTGATTAGTACGCGCGTGAACGTAGCGGGGTGGGTTTGAGGTTTTGGGCTGGACGAGCAAGACGCGCAACGATGGCGCGCCATGTGTCACGTTGGTTCAGCAGGGTCTCGAGGCAATTCAGTACGTGGGCTTCACCACGGTCGGTGCGCAGACGTTGAATCAGCCATAGCGCACCTGTGTCAGCTTTTTGAGCCAATGCACCCTGAAAATGGTTCAAGCTGGCAGCACCCAGGCGCAGCCAGCCTTGCAAGGCTGAGTTATCTGTCACCGCTGAGGTCAGTTGAACACCCAATAAAACGGCGTCGCCCTGACGTCGCAAGGTGACTTCGTCGTCACCTTCAAATATGGCGATTTTTTCCTCCCTGCCGCTCAACCAGTCACCCACGAACGCTTTCATTTACTGAAAACTTTCAATGGTTGTTTTGAGCATCTGATTGACTGTTTTACCGTGCTCACTATAAAGCGCAAAGGTGACCTCTCTGCGCGTTACTAAATTGTGAAACCGCTCGCTGTCTTCGGCCGCCAGACTTTCTTCAAAGCCGGACTTGAACTCTTTGTATGTAGAAGTTTTATTTCTGGCAATCGAATGAGTCAGCTCTTTGAAAAAATCCATGATTTCCCTCTGATAGCTATGTTGATGGGTGAATTTAAACAGTTAGTTCTGAGTGGAGAATATAAATAAAGTCTCTGTGCTCGTAGGATTAGATCTCGATCGAGTACTCTTTGCCCTGATTGAAAAAAGTGTCGAGCATGGCATTCCAGCTGATACGGAAGTCCCCCTCATCTGTTTTCAATACGAGTGTTTGAGGATGAACCGTGTCGTCGGCGTTTAACTTCCAGAATCTGCTCTTGTGACGGGCAAGGCCCTGCCTTATCTCCTCAAGATCATGGGGATGACAGAGCAACGTCGCACTGACTTCCTGAACTTGGCTATCCAGCAATTTTTTCAACAGCGCTGCGAGCCGTTGCGGGGCAGTTGTCTCGTCGAGCAGACAGCGAATGGCTTGGTTGGTGATGGCGGTCGCGTAGTGTTCAAGGTTGTCGCACATCGATTGACGTTCGCGTTCCCATTGCTTGAGTTGAGCGTCGGCGCGTTGCCAGATTTCCAGTGAGGCTTGTTCAAGCATGGCCTCGCATTTTTTTTCGGTCATACGTATCAATTCGTCGGCCTGGGCATTGGCGTGGCTCAAGAGATGGTTGGCCTGTTCCCAATTGGCTAGCTCTTCGCGCGGGATAAGGTTGGCTCGCGTGCCGGACGCGTCCTTGCGTAACTCAATAGTATGTCGGCATAACATCGCTGCTTTCCTCATCCTTGCGAGACAGGGGCATGTTGTCGCTCGCCATGCTTGCGACGCGCCAGACGACGGCCTGCCAGAGGGTGTTCAATCGGCTGCTCGCACTTTCGAGTGGGGCGTCTGCTGTTTCAGCCTCGCTCACACGTGTACGGGGGAAACGCAATCGAAGGCGCTGCCAGGTAGCGGGCTCAACCCAGCTATGAAGTAGTCGCAGCGGATCGGAATGTGGGGGCAGCATGGAAGGGTGCAGCGCCATGGAGAGGCGCATGCACCACTCATGATGATCTTCACTCAAGGGTGATGCTGCCTGGGGATTGAACGTGTGGTTGGCCAATGCCAGCGCCAGGTTGAGTTGGTCCGTGGAGGCCAGGGCCAACCGAAGCACAGTGGCATGAGGTGCAGCCGGCAAGCAGGCGACAAAACCCGTAAGGTCTTCTGGCGCTGACCGACCGCTATAAAAAAGCCTTTCAATCGCACGATACTTGTCGCCTCTCCAGTCTTCGTGGGCCTGTTTCCAGGGAAAAGCCCACCATTGAGCCCAGGCCAGTTGCTCACGCATCAGATGATCGGGTCTAGGTGCCATGCGTTGGCCCCGTTGAGTTTCCTGTAAGCGCGGGCTCCAGATGAGGACGCTTGCGCCGCGCTTGCAGGAAGATCATGGCTGCCACGGTCGAAGCCAGACCGAGCAGCAAGATCATGATGCTGGATCGCCAGAATCCGAGATCGTCGCCGGGCACCAGGAAGGGGCCGAAATACACCAGGCGTTGTTGTTCCTGATAAGTGGAGGCCGGTACAAACACCACGGTGAGTTTTTGCGGGTTATCCACTGCGGTGGTCATCCCCGGGATACTGCTCGCCACCATTCTGCGGACCCGGGCGCGAATGTTGTCGGGGTCCAGGCGTGGATCATGCTTGATGAATACGGAAGCGGATGCGGGTTGGACCGGCTCTCCTGGCGCTATGCGTTCAGGCAATACCACATGCACACGTGCGACGATCACGCCGTCGATCTTGGATAACGTGGTTTCAAGCTCTTGAGATAAGGCATAGATGTAGCGGGCACGCTCTTCCAGAGGGGTGGAAATTACCCCTTCCTTGCGAAAGGTATCCCCCATAGTGGTCCGGGCGAGCCGGGGAAGGCCGGCGGCTTCCAAGGTACGTACGGCGCGCCCGATGTCGCTTGTATTAACCGTTACGACGACCCCGTCTTTGGCCGGTACCTTTTGCGCGCGAATATGTTTATCAGCCAATTCGGCTACAACCTCATTGGCTTCTTGTTCGGACAGTTGGCGATGCAGTTCTACCCGGTCACCACATCCGCTCAATATAAAAGTCATACTCAAAACTAAAGCGACAAGCAGAGAGTTATTCATGCTCAAGACTGCATGTTGCTGATCTTGTCAATGCACTGCGTTGTCTTGGCAAGACATTTCACCATCAGTTGTGTTGTAAGTTGCGCGTTATGTAACTCGCGTGGGTAATTTCCTATGGCCTCAACATCAATCCCCTTTTTGGTTGAGCGGATTATTTTTGCGAAGCCATCTCTTGAGTTGCTCAGGTGCTTTGATGCTTCTGTCAAAAGGAGTGAGCCTTCAGGCTTGGCAGAGATTGTGCTTGTGGGATGGGAACCTTCGAACAGTGACGTGAAAAAACTAACGTCCGTACCGCCTGCCGATTGTTCCTGTGGCTTACGGTCGTGTTCGGTATTGCTGCTTTTCTGTGAAAAGCGGTCGTTTATTATTTGCATGGAGTGTCTACTCATTCAGGGTGGACAGCGGCTCTAGAGCACTAAAATGGTCTGTCGGGCCGGTTGGATGATTACCTTTCGGGCTGCAAAGCCTGAAAGGTAATCGATCACCTCGCGATTATTGGCCTGAGCCCGACCGGATCAGTGCTTGAATATTTTTTACTTCAGCACTCTTCCAGCCATTTTTTATTGCATCAGCCTTCATTTTCTCGAAGATAGCTTCGGCTGAGCCCTCGTTCGCGCCTCCAACTCCATCCATACTCCCTGAATATGTCTGCGGTATAGAGCCTGTACCACTTCCTGCGCCAACATTCATATAGAAATCCTACTATGGGTTTTTTGGGTCTTTATTTTTCCATCGGTCAAATCACGGCAGCATCTACGTGTTACAGAGATTTGCTTCTGGCAACAACTGTGTGGCCCGTATTAGTAATGCGTTCCAGATGTTTCCAGGTCGCGATGTAACTAATTGTTTTCTTGAGTGGTTGTTTGATCAGGTCTTTGGCGATACAGGGTTTTTATGGCCTGCTTGTTAGCTGTGAGAGGAATGATTGAGCTTATGCCAGTGATATCTTCAAGTGTTTCATCCTGTAATACAGCGTGCGCTTAGCGACCCCCAGTTCAATTGCTACGGTATCTACACAGTGGTGGTGGCGGTACATGGATTCTTCAATCAATGCTTTTTCAATTTGTTGGAGGCGTGTCTTCAGGTCCGTCTGAAGTGGTTGCTGTCTGCAGGCGGGAGTTGAGAGCGGCGGGAGGCCCAAGACGAACCGTTTCGCCGTCGAACGTAGTTCGCGCACATTACCCAGCCAGGAGTGACAGAGCAGTTGATGCAGCAGGCTGTCAGGAGGCGATGGGGCACTGCATTTGAACTGCTCCGCTTCTTCCTGAACCATTTCCAGAAACAACGGGATGATGCGTTCGCGCCGATCTCGCAGGGCGGGGAGCTCGATGTTGACCACATTCAAACGAAAGTAGAGGTCACGCCTGAAGGCGCCTTGTTCGACCATGATTTGCAGCGACTGCTGGGCTGATGCGATGACGCGCATGTCCACGGAGATCAGCCGAGTCGAGCCCAGGCGTTCCACCCCACGGCACTCCAGCACGCGCAGGAGCTTGGCTTGCAGGTTCAGGGGCATGCTGTCGATCTCATCCAGGTATAGGGTACCCAGGTGGGCTGCTTCGACGAATCCAGCCCTTGATTGTATTGCCCCTGTATAAGCCCCGCTGTTGACACCGAACAACTGGCTTTCCGCGAGGCTTTCTGGGATTGCCGCACAGTTCACGGCAACAAAATTACCGCGTCGCCCCGATAAACGATGAATCCGCTGTGCAAGAGTGTCTTTTCCGGTGCCGGTTTCTCCCAGCAACAGAATGTCAACGTTGAGCGCGGCAGTGTTGTTAAGCGTGGTTTCAATTTCCGGACCTTCGATGAGTGAAACGTCTGTTTTATTATCCTTCTGGACGTAGGTCGACATGAATTGATACTCCCTGTTCGCTATTACTTCACTGTTGCAAATACGGTGTGCAAGCGCCATTTCAGTAGAGCGTAGATTATAAAAGTTGTCACTCGGTGTAGAGAGGTTTAAGCGGAGGAGTGATGTAGGAAAATGATGGTAAGTTAAGGCTTGTTGGTCGCAGGAATAAGTGCGGGGTTAATCGGTCGATTGGTAAGTAGGAATATTCTGAGAGTCTGTTTTTTTTGGGGATACAAGTCTTTTTTCATAAGCGCTCGCCCACAAAAAAGCCGATGCAATGCATCGGCTTTTTCTGGTCCCGCAGTCAATACCGCGGATGGTACTTACACGTTAAAACGGAAGTGCATTACATCGCCATCCTTGACGACGTATTCCTTGCCTTCCAGGCGCCATTTACCGGCTTCCTTGGTACCGGCTTCACCCTTGTACTGAATGAAGTCGTTGTAGGCGATCACTTCGGCGCGGATGAAGCCCTTTTCGAAGTCGGTGTGGATCACGCCGGCAGCTTGTGGCGCGGTAGCGCCAACCTTGACGGTCCAGGCGCGAACTTCTTCGACACCGGCGGTGAAGTAGGTCTGCAGGTTGAGCATCTCGTAGCCGGCGCGGATCACACGGTTCAGGCCAGGCTCTTCAAGGCCCAGGGCCTCAAGAAACATATCTTTTTCTTCGCCGTCATCGAGCTCGGCGATTTCAGCTTCGATCTTGTTGCATACCGGAACAACAATGGCGCCTTCTTCCTCGGCAATGGCCTTGACCACGTCGAGCAGCGGGTTGTTCTCGAAGCCGTCTTCTGCGACGTTGGCGATGTACATCACAGGCTTGGTGGTCAGCAGGTGGAAGCCCTTGATCACAGCCTTCTCATCGGTGCCCATGCTCTTCATCAGGCTGCGTGCCGGCTTGCCTTCGGTGAAGTGAGCGATCAACTGCTCCAGCAGGCCTTTCTGGACCACTGCGTCCTTGTCTCCGCCTTTGGCGTTACGCGCGACTTTCTGCAGTTGCTTTTCGCAGCTGTCGAGGTCGGCGAAGATCAGTTCCAGGTCAATGATTTCGATGTCGCGCTTGGGGTCGACGCTGTTGGAGACGTGGATCACGTTCTCGTCTTCAAAGCAGCGGACCACATGGGCAATGGCATCGGTTTCACGGATGTTGGCCAGGAACTTGTTGCCCAGGCCTTCGCCTTTGGATGCGCCAGCGACCAGGCCCGCGATGTCGACGAATTCCATGGTGGTCGGCAGGATGCGCTTGGGGTTGACGATCGCTGCCAGTGCCTCCAGGCGTGGGTCCGGCATCGGCACGATGCCGCTGTTGGGTTCGATGGTGCAGAAGGGGAAGTTCTCCGCCGCAATACCGGACTTGGTCAGGGCGTTGAACAGGGTGGATTTGCCGACGTTGGGCAGGCCGACGATGCCGCAATTGAATCCCATGGTGTTTCCCCTCGGGTAAAAGTCAGGCCTTCTGGCTGTGCAGGTTTTTCATCGCGCGGTTCCATTCCCCGGCGAAGATATCCGGCAGCACGCCGAGGGCAAAATCGATGCTGGCATCGAGTTTTTCCTGTTCGGCGCGTGGCGCACGACCCAGGACGAAATTTGAAACCATACTGGCAACGCCTGGGTGGCCAATGCCGAGCCGCAGACGGTAAAAGGTATTCTGATTGCCCAGCTGCGCGATGATGTCGCGCAGGCCATTGTGCCCGCCGTGTCCGCCGCCTTGCTTGAGCTTGGCAACGCCGGGTGGCAGGTCCAGTTCGTCATGGGCCACCAGGATTTCTTCGGGTTTGATCCGGAAGAAGCCCGCAAGCGCCGCGACAGCCTGGCCGCTGCGGTTCATGTAGGTGGTGGGAATCAGTAGACGAATATCCTGACCCTGGTGCGAAAAGCGCCCGGTCAGGCCGAAATATTTGCGATCGGCCACAAGGTTGATGCCTTGGGCATGGGCGATGCGCTCAACAAAAAGGGCCCCCGCGTTATGCCGGGTCTGTTCGTATTCGGCGCCTGGATTTCCCAGGCCAACGATCAGTTTAATGGCAGTCACGACAGGGGCCCTTCCTTTGGAGTTGTGGATAACATCGCTACACCAGCGTGCGGCGAAAGTGGACGACAGGAGCTCACTTATCCAGAGATAAACTTCGCGTTGTTGCCCGCTTTCTCGCTACGTTTCGGTCCGCGATGTTCCCTCAAGCTCCTTCGTTGCAGAGTGTATTACTCGGCAGCGGTTTCGCCGGCTTCATCTTCTGCTACAACACGTGGCGCGTGGACGTTGGCAACAGCCTTGTCGTCGTTGTGAGCCAGTGCAACGAACTCAACGCCTTTAGGGGCCTTGAGGTCGGACAGGTGGATGATGGTGCCGATTTCAGCAGCCGACAGGTCGACTTCGATGAACTCAGGCAGGTCTTTCGGCAGGCAGCTTACTTCCAGCTCGGTAGTGGTGTGAGAAACAACGCCACCTTTCTTGACTGGAGCTTCTTCGCCAACAAAGTGCACAGGCACGATAGCGGTCAGTTTCTGACCGGCTACGACGCGTACGAAGTCAGCGTGCAGTACGTGGCCCTTGGAAGGGTGGCGCTGCAGGGCCTTGATGATAACGTTCTGCTTTTTGCCGCCAACGTTCAGTTCGATAACGTGGCTGTAGGCAGCGTCGTTTTCGAGCAGTTTGGCAACTTCTTTGGCCAGCATGCTGATGGATTCAGGGGCTTTGTCGCCACCGTAAACTACAGCTGGAACCAGGCTTGCGAGACGACGCAGGCGGCGGCTCGCACCTTTCCCCAGGTCGGAACGCACTTCAGCATTCAGAGTAAAATCGTTCATGTTGTATCTCCAAAATAACCACATTCGCCCCAGCGTTTGCGACCAGCGCTAAAGGCGATATGGGCAAAAAAGCCCCGCCCCAACAGTATGTTGGGGCGGGGCGCTTTTCGTCAGTGAGGTGCTCCGAAGGTTTGACCCTTAACGGAACATCGCGCTGATCGATTCTTCATTGCTGATGCGGCGAACCGCTTCGGCAACTACCGGTGCGATATCCAGTTGACGGATACGCGAACAGGCTTGAGCAGCAGCGGACAACGGGATGGTGTTAGTCACCACCAGTTCGTCCAGCATGGAGTTCTCGATGTTCTCGATCGCTCGGCCCGACAGCACAGGGTGTGTGCAGTAGGCGAAGACTTTTGCAGCACCGTGCTCTTTCAGGGCTTTCGCCGCGTGGCACAGGGTGCCGGCGGTGTCGACCATGTCATCAACCAGAATACAGGTACGCCCTTCGACATCACCGATGATATGCATCACTTCAGAGTGATTGGCTTTTTCACGGCGTTTATCGATGATCCCGAGGTCCACGCCCAGGGATTTGGCAACGGCCCGTGCACGCACGACGCCACCAATGTCCGGGGACACGATCATCAGGTTTTCAAAGCGCTGGTCTTCGATGTCATCCACCAGAACGGGGGAGCCGTAGATGTTATCTACCGGAATATCGAAGAAACCCTGGATTTGGTCAGCGTGCAGGTCAACCGTGAGAACACGGTCGATGCCTACCACGGTCAGCATGTCAGCAACGACTTTCGCGCTGATAGCCACACGTGCGGAACGCGGACGGCGATCCTGACGGGCATAACCAAAGTAAGGGATTACAGCTGTGATTCGAGTCGCTGAGGAGCGGCGGAAGGCATCAGCCATCACGACGAGTTCCATCAGGTTATCGTTGGTCGGAGCGCAGGTCGGCTGAATAATGAAGACGTCTTTACCGCGGACATTTTCATTGATCTCGGCTGTGATTTCGCCGTCGGAAAACTTACCGACAGAGATGTCACCGAGAGGGATATGCAGCTGACGTACGACACGTCGAGCCAGATCGGGGTTGGCATTCCCCGTAAAGACCATCATCTTGGACACGCGCAGTACCTAGAGGCTGAGGGTAACCTGGATGAGTATTAGAAAATGGCAGGGGCGGCTGGATTCGAACCAACGCATGGCAGGATCAAAACCTGCTGCCTTACCGCTTGGCGACGCCCCTGTATCTGTTGCAACGAGTGCCTAACACTCGATTCCTTTTAGAGCAGACTTTGCAGCTTGCGATGCAACATCGAAACGTTGCTTCCCTTTGCTACAAACCCTGTAAGGGTCTCTGTAAGAAGGGCCGAGACTTTATCAGCTTCAGCTTTGCTTGGGAAGCCCCCAAACACACAACTTCCAGTTCCGGTTAATTTTGCTTCGGTAAATTTACCTAACAAATTCAAAGCGTTACGTACCTCTGGATAACGCCTTGCTACAACCGGTAAGCAGTCATTTCGACTGTTTCCCTTGGGAACGGGGCGCACTTTAATGGGAGAAGAGTTACGTGTCAACAACGGATCTGAAAAAATTTCTGCTGTACTTACAGATACTTGCGGCACAAGCACGACATACCAGGGTTCTTCGGGCTCTACAGGGGTAAGTTTCTCCCCTACGCCCTCAGCAAACGCGGCGTGGCCGCGCACGAAAACCGGGACGTCCGCGCCCAGCGTCAGGCCCAGCACAGCCAGGCGATCGTGGTCCCAGCCCAGTTGCCACAAGTGGTTCAGCCCCAGCAACGTCGTTGCAGCATTCGAACTCCCGCCCCCGATACCTCCGCCCATGGGCAGGATTTTGTCGATCCAGATATCTATCCCGAGCGGGCAGCCGGATTGTTGCTGAAGTTTTTTTGCCGCCTTCACGATCAGATTGCTGTCGTGGGGCACGCCTTCGAATTCGGTGTGCAGCTGGATCACGCCATCGTCGCGTACGGCGAAGGTCAGCTCATCGCCATAGTCGAGGAACTGAAAGAGGGTCTGCAGCTCGTGATAGCCATCTTCACGGCGACCAAGAATATGCAGCATCAGATTGAGTTTCGCAGGCGAGGGCAGGGTCAGGCGTTCTGTCACGTTATTGCCCCAACTTGCGCGGTTGCCAGTCCTTGATCACCAGCGTGACATCAAGGTCGGTGCCGTGCAGCTTGATGCGCTCGGGCAGCCAATAACCGTTCTGTTGCACGTAGCTCAGGTACTCCACCTGCCAGCCGTCCTGCTCCAGGGAGGCAAGGCGACTGTCGCCATTGAGGCTCAGGCGACTTTTGCTCTCGGGCGCCGGAAGACCGCGCACCCACCAGACCAAATGCGAGACAGGCAGCTTCCAGCCGATCTGCTGCTCCAGCAGTTCCTCCGGGGAGGTCGCTTCATAGCGGCCCTGGTTGGCCACTTCCAGGCTCACCTGCCCCGGCCGGCCCGTCAGGCGAGCCGCCCCTCGGCCCAGCGGGCCCGAGAGGCGAATGTCGTAATAATCCTGGCGTTGCAGCCAGAACAGGGTGCCGCTGCCGGAATCTTTCGGCGCGCGAACCCCGACCTTGCCCTCGATCTGCCAGCCGTCGATGCTGCGGAGCTGATCCTTGTGTTGTTGCCATTGCGCCGGGTTGCCCTGGCCTTCAACGGATTCACGGGTGCCTACGCCCGCGCAACCGGCGAGCAGGGCGATAAAACTGAAGACGATAATGTGGCGCAAGAACATAAGCTTAAAGGGTCTCGGATCCGGTCAGGCGCTTGATGGTGCCGCGCAGGATTGGGCTTTCGGGTTGTTCCTTGAGGAATTTTTCCCAGATTTGTCGTGCTTCGCGTTGCTTGCCCTTGGCCCAGAGCACTTCGCCCAGGTGCGCGGCAACTTCTTGATCGGGAAACCTCTCCAGTGCCTGGCGCAGCAAGCGCTCGGCCTCGTCGAGGTTGCCCAGGCGGTAATTCACCCAACCCAGGCTGTCGAGTACAGCCGGGTCTTCAGGGTTGAGCGCATGGGCCTGTTCGATCAGTACCTTGGCTTCGGCGTAACGCGTGGTGCGGTCGGACAAGGTATAACCCAAGGCGTTGAGTGCCATGGCGTTATCCGGGTCGCGCTTGATGATCAGGCGCAGGTCCTTTTCCAGTTGGGCCAGGTCATCGCGTTTTTCTGCCTGCATGGCGCGGGTGTACAGCAGGTTCAAATCGTCGGGATATTGCAACAAAGCTTGTTGCAGCAGCTTCCAGGCGCGTTCGCCCTGCTTGTTGGCCGATAAGGTCTCGGCCTGGATCAAGTACAGCTGGATGGCGTAGTCCGGCTCGGCATCGCGGGCCGCCGCCAGGCGTTTTTCCGCTTCGTCGGTACGGCCATTGCTCATCAGGATGTCGGCCTGGCGCAACTGGGCGGGCAGGTAGTCATTGCCGGGGCCGACCTGGGCGTACTCGAGCAGGGCGGCCTGCGGGTCGTTGCGTTCTTCAGCGATGCGGCCCAGGTTCAGGTGCGCCGAGTCGACATGGCTGTCACGTTCAATCAACTGTTCCAGGTAGCCCTTGGCCTCATCCCAGGCTTTGGCTTCCAGGCACACCAGGGCCAGCGAATAGCGCAGTTCGTCGTCGTCGGGGTATTGCTGGACCAGGTTGGCGAACTGCACTTTGGCGTCTTCCATGCGGTCCTGCTCAACCAGCATTCGCGCATAAGTCAGGCGCAGGCGCTTGTCGTCCGGGTATTTCTTGATGCTTTTTTCCAGCAGAGGAATCGCTTCCTTGCCGCGGTTGAGGTTCTGCAGCAGGCGTGCTCGCAGCAGGATCGGCGCGATCTCGCCGTCTTCCGGCGGGTTCTGTTCAAGCAATTTGAGTGCGGCGTCGGCTTCGTCATCCTGTTGCAGCAGCAAGGCTTTGCCGAAAATCAACTGGCTGTTCTTCGGATGCTTTTGCAGCAGGCGGTCGAAGCTCTTCATCAGGCCATTGCGGGTGTCCTGATCGGTGTCGGCGGCCGACAGCGCCAGGAAGTCGAAATGCGTGTCGCCCTTGCCCTGCAGGACTTTCTCCATATAGACCATAGAGTCGTCATAGCGGCCCGCGCGCGCCAGTTGCACGGCGGCGGCGCGCTGGGCTTCCAGATCATCGGGGGCATTTTTTGCCCAGATCAGCGACGTATCCAGCGCAGCCTGGTCGGCGCCCAGGTATTCGGCGATGCGAAACGCCCGCTCGGAAATGCCCGGATCCTGGGTGTTGATGGCCTGGGTCACGTAATTATCCAGCGCAATATCGAAACGATTACGCTGGCCGGCCAGTTCCGCGGTCAGCAGGCTGTAGATCGTTTCTTCACTGAACGAGGAATAAACCTTGGGCTTTTCAGGGGCGGGGGAGGTGTCTTCTACCGGCGGCGTAGCCTCCGGCGACACGGGGGCCATGGCCTGGCAGCCGCTGAGAAAGACAAAAGCAAGGAGCAACGCGGAAGATCTATTCATATAGGAAGAGGACGACTAACCTGCGGTCGGATCATCATGACACAAGCCTTCGGCCAAACATAACCGAGTCTCAGTGGAGGCCTTTATAGGCATAACGCATTAGGACAATAGACGACGGTGGTTGTTCTGGATCTTTCGAAGTAGGACAATTGTCGGCTTCCCGACATCATCAGCGATATTGAATGGCCTTCCTCGCACTCGGTATTAACCACAAGACTGCCTCCGTAGACGTGCGCGAGCGCGTGGCGTTTACGCCAGAGCAGTTGGTTGAGGCCTTGCAGCAGCTCTGCCGGCTCACCGACAGCCGCGAAGCTGCGATCCTTTCGACCTGCAATCGCAGCGAGCTCTATATAGAGCAGGAACATCTTTCAGCGGATGTGGTACTGCGCTGGCTGGCCGATTATCACCATTTGAGCCTCGATGACCTGCGCGCCAGTGCCTATGTGCATGAAGAGGATGCGGCAGTTCGTCACATGATGCGTGTGGCGGCCGGTCTCGACTCGCTGGTGTTGGGCGAACCGCAAATTCTTGGCCAGATGAAGTCTGCCTATGCCGTAGCGCGTGAGGCCGGCACGGTCGGTCCGCTGCTGGGTCGCCTGTTCCAGGCCACCTTCAATTCGGCCAAGCAGGTGCGTACCGACACGGCTATCGGCGAAAACCCGGTGTCGGTGGCCTTTGCCGCTGTCAGCCTGGCCAAGCAGATTTTCAGCGACTTGCAGCGCAGCCAGGCGCTGCTGATAGGTGCCGGTGAAACCATTACCCTGGTAGCCCGGCACCTGCACGATTTAGGCGTGAAGCGCATCGTTGTCGCCAACCGCACGCTCGAACGGGCGAGTATCCTCGCCGAACAGTTCGGTGCCCATGCCGTGCTGTTGTCAGACATCCCGGCTGAACTGGTACGCAGTGATATCGTTATCAGCTCCACCGCCAGTCAGTTGCCGATCCTCGGCAAAGGTGCGGTCGAGAGCGCGTTGAAACTGCGCAAGCACAAGCCGATCTTCATGGTGGATATCGCCGTTCCCCGGGATATCGAACCCGAAGTCGGCGAGTTGGACGACGTTTACCTCTATAGCGTCGACGATCTACATGAAGTGGTCGCCGAGAACCTCAAGAGCCGCCAGGGTGCCGCCCAGGCCGCTGAGGAGATGGTCAGCACCGGTGCTGAAGATTTCATGGTGCGCCTGCGTGAATTGGCGGCGGTGGATGTGCTCAAGGCGTATCGTCAGCAGGGCGAACGCCTGCGTGATGAAGAGTTGCTCAAGGCCCAGCGCCTGCTCGCCAACGGCAGCAGCGCCGAAGAGGTGCTGATGCAATTGGCCCGTGGCCTGACCAACAAACTGCTCCATGCACCCAGCGTTCAGTTGAAAAAGCTTACCGCCGAAGGCCGCCTCGATGCGCTGGCCATGGCTCAGGAACTCTTTGCCCTCGGTGAGGGCGCGTCAGACAGCTCTTCGGATAAAAAACCGCAATGAAAGCTTCACTGCTCAATAAACTGGACGTGCTCCAGGACCGTTTCGAAGAACTGACCGCCTTGCTCGGCGACGGCGAGGTCATTTCTGATCAGGCCAAGTTTCGCGCTTATTCCAAGGAGTACGCCGAAGTTGAGCCGATTGTAGCCACCTACAAACATCTCACCAAAGTGCAGGCTGACCTCGAAGGCGCTCAGGCGCTGCTCAAGGACAATGACCCGGACATGCGTGAAATGGCCGTGGAAGAAGTCCGCGAGGCCAAGGAAAAACTAGCCGAACTGGAAGGCGACCTGCAACGCATGTTGCTGCCCAAGGACCCCAACGACGGGCGCAACGTGTTCCTCGAAATCCGCGCCGGTACCGGTGGCGACGAGGCGGCGATTTTCTCCGGCGACCTGTTCCGCATGTATTCGCGCTACGCCGAACGACGCGGCTGGCGGGTCGAGATCCTGTCCGAGAACGAAGGTGAACACGGTGGCTATAAAGAAGTCATTGCTCGGGTCGAAGGTGACAACGTCTACGGCAAGCTGAAGTTCGAATCCGGCGCCCACCGTGTGCAGCGTGTCCCTGCGACTGAGTCCCAGGGCCGTATCCATACCTCGGCGTGCACCGTAGCGGTGTTGCCTGAGCCGGACGAGCAGGAGGCCATCGAGATCAACCCCGCGGACTTGCGTGTCGACACCTACCGCTCGTCGGGCGCCGGTGGCCAGCACGTCAACAAGACCGACTCGGCGATTCGGATTACCCACTTGCCGTCGGGCATCGTGGTGGAATGCCAGGAAGAACGTTCCCAGCACAAGAACCGGGCGCGGGCCATGTCCTGGCTGTCGGCCAAATTGAACGACCAGCAAACCAGCGCCGCCGCCAACGCGATTGCCAGCGAGCGTAAGCTGC
Organism: Pseudomonas sp. 910_23; assembly: GCF_052850795.1. Classification (NCBI taxonomy): domain Bacteria; kingdom Pseudomonadati; phylum Pseudomonadota; class Gammaproteobacteria; order Pseudomonadales; family Pseudomonadaceae; genus Pseudomonas; species Pseudomonas sp. 910_23. The sequence continues at coordinate 66,354 of NZ_VXCZ01000020.1, forward strand.
TGGTGGGCTCGGGCGATCGCTCCGAGCGCATCCGAACTTACAACTTTGCCCAAGGCCGGGTGACCGACCATCGGGTCAATCTCACCCTTTATTCCCTGGACGAGATTCTCGCTGGCGGCGTGGATGCGGTGATCGAGCCGTTGCTCGCCGAATATCAGGCGGATCAACTGGCCGCGATAGGTGAATAAATGACCATCATAGCCAGCCTGCTGCGCGCGGCCGACCTGCCCGATTCGCCCACCGCGCGCCTGGATGTGGAACTGCTGCTGGCCGCCGCCCTGGGCAAGTCCCGCAGCTACCTGCACACCTGGCCGGAAAAGATCGTCAGCAGCGAAGACGCCCTGACCTTTGCCGACTACCTGCAGCGCCGCCGCAGCGGCGAGCCGGTGGCCTATATCCTCGGCCAGCAAGGCTTCTGGAAGCTGGATCTGGAAGTCGCGCCGCACACGCTGATTCCGCGTCCGGAAACCGAATTGCTGGTGGAAGCCGCTCTGGAACTGCTGCCTGCTACCCCGGCCAAAGTCCTGGACCTGGGCACCGGCAGTGGCGCCATTGCCTTGGCGTTGGCCAGCGAACGCCCGGCCTGGCAAGTCACCGCCGTTGATCGCGTGCTCGAAGCGGTGGCCCTGGCCGAGCGCAACCGCCAGCGTCTGCACCTCAATAACGCGACGGTGCTGAACAGCCATTGGTTCAGCGCCCTGCAAGGCGATCGCTTTGACTTGATCATCAGCAACCCGCCCTACATTGCCGACAACGATCCGCATCTGGTGGCGGGGGATGTTCGGTTTGAACCGGCGAGCGCCCTGGTGGCCGGGCCTGATGGCCTGGACGATTTGCGCCTGATCATCGATCAATCACCGGCCCATCTGAATGCCGGTGGCTGGCTGTTGCTTGAGCACGGCTACGACCAGGCCTTGGCTGTGCGTGACTTGTTGCTGAGCCAAGGCTTTGAAGGCGTACACAGTCGTATCGATCTTGGCGGTCACGAACGCATCACCCTGGGGCACCGACCTTGCTGACCGATCAGGAGCTGTTGCGTTATAGCCGGCAGATTCTGTTGCAGCATGTCGACATCGAAGGGCAGTTGCGCCTGAAACAGAGCCGCGCGTTGATCGTCGGCCTCGGTGGCCTGGGCGCTCCGGTTGCGCTCTACCTCGCCGCTGCCGGTGTAGGTGAGCTGCACCTGGCGGATTTTGACACGGTCGATTTGACCAACCTGCAACGTCAGATCATCCATGACACCCACAGCGTAGGGCAGACCAAGGTTGATTCGGCCATGCGTCGCCTGAACGCGCTCAACCCTGAAATCACCCTGACCGCCCATCGCGTGGCGCTGGATGCTGACTCGCTGGTCTCTGCAATCGGCGCGGTGGATGTGGTGCTCGATTGCAGCGACAACTTCTCTACCCGCGAAGCGGTGAATGCGGCCTGCGTCGTCGCGGGCAAGCCATTGATCAGTGGCGCGGCCATTCGCCTTGAGGGGCAATTGTCGGTGTTCGACCCGCGTCGCGCCGACAGCCCGTGCTATCACTGTTTATACGGGCACGGCAGCGACACCGAACTGACCTGCAGCGAAGCCGGTGTGGTCGGGCCGTTGGTGGGGCTGGTCGGTAGCCTGCAAGCGCTGGAAGCCTTGAAGCTGCTGGCAGGTTTCGGTGAGCCGCTGGTGGGTCGCCTGTTGCTGATCGACGCCTTGACCACGCGTTTTCGCGAATTGCGCGTCAAGCGCGACCCGGGTTGCAGCGTGTGTGGAACCCTGCATGGTTAAGGGCGCGCCCATCGGTGTGTTCGACTCCGGCGTCGGCGGCCTGACGGTGCTGGAAGAAATCCAGCAGTTATTGCCCCATGAATCGCTGCTGTATGTGGCCGACTGCGGGCATATCCCCTATGGAGAGAAAACGCCCACTTTCATCCTTGAGCGTTCTCGAACCGTCGCCGAGTTTTTCCGCGAGCGCGGCGCCAAGGCATTTGTGATCGCGTGTAACACCGCAACGGTCGCCGCCGTTGCCGATTTGCGCCAGGACTACCCAGATTGGCCCTTGGTCGGCATGGAGCCTGCGGTCAAGCCCGCTGCTGCCGCTACCCGCAGCGGCGTGGTGGGTGTGCTCGCCACCACCGGCACGCTGCAAAGCGCCAAATTCGCGGCCTTGCTCGACCGCTTCGCCACTGATGTACGAGTGGTGACCCAACCCTGTCCGGGCCTGGTGGAGCTGATTGAAGCCGGTGACCTGAACAGCCCGGCTTTGCACATACTGTTGCAGGGCTATATCGAGCCACTGCTCAGCGCCGGTTGCGACACCATCATCCTGGGTTGCACCCACTATCCCTTCCTCAAGCCGCTCCTGGCGCAGATGCTGCCCCCCAGTATTATCTTGATCGACACCGGCGCCGCCGTGGCGCGCCAGCTCAAGCGTTTGCTGGATGAGCGCGACCTGCTGGCAGCTGGCAATCCCGACACTGCACAGTTCTGGACCAGCGGCGATCTGACCCACCTAAGAAATATCCTACCGACACTTTGGAAACATCCCGGAATTGTGCGAAGCTTTGGCTCGTGAAAATTTCGTGAAATGGTGCTGATAAAAGCTGAACTTCCGGCTCTACGTCAGCTTCTATAGCCAGTTAGCCTGTTTAAAACTATATAACTTCGTTCGGAAGGATGTTTCTTATGAAGCGCTTGTTCTGTTTGGCTGCGATTGCGGCCGCTGTGTTGGGACACTCTGTTTCAGCCCAGGCCGCCGGCCTGGAGTTCGGGTTGGGGAGTACCAGTGATTCGACGTTGACCTATCGACTGGGCCTGACTTCGGATTGGGATAAAAGCTGGATGCAAAGCGATGTTGGCCGTCTGACCGGCTACTGGAGCGGCGCCTACACGTATTGGGAAGGTGATGACCGGGCAGGTGCCAGCAGCCTGTCGTTCTCGCCGGTGTTTGTGTATGAGTTTGCCGGCCAGTCGGTCAAGCCCTACATCGAAGCCGGTATCGGCGTGGCGGTGTTCTCCCGTACCCGGCTGGAAGACAACAACATCGGCCAAGCCTTTCAGTTCGAAGACCGCCTGGGTTTCGGCCTGCGGTTTACCGGTGGGCATGAAGTGGGCATTCGCGCCACGCACTATTCCAACGCCGGCATCAGCAGCAATAACGATGGGGTAGAGAGCTACTCGTTGCACTACACCATGCCGTTGTAATTCAACAACAACGAAGCCCCCCTGTGGGAGCGGGCTTGCTCGCGAAAGCGGTGTATCAGCTAGCACATGCATAGACTGACCCACCGCCTTCGCGAGCAAGCCTGCTCCCACATTTAGATCTTTGCTCATCGCAGGATCAGCGGTAGACCGTCGCGATGCCTTCCCGCTCTTCAAGACACTCCGGCGCACCCATCTCAAACTCCCGGCAAATCAGCGGTCGAAGCGCGTAAATCGTGCACATCATCGTGTCCCGGTCCAGTGCGGCGCACCAGCCGTCGTCCAGGCGCAGCATCACTTCGCCGCCCCACTCATCGGTATCGATAAAGCGCTGCGGCACGCCGGTGTCGGTGATCAGCATGACTTCCAGCTGACAGCAGCAGGCCGCGCACGTCGAGCAGGTGACGGCCGGTTCAGTGATTTGGATATGGGGGATGGTGGTCATAGCCGCGCAGTGTAAGGCAAGTGCGTTAAACGTGTATGAATGCTCGGACAAGCGTCAGTGTTCGAGCTTGCGCGCGAGCCCGTGCAGCAAAGGGAACAGCATGGCCCATAACAGCGCCAGACCGATCAGAGTCGCTGCTGTGCCGTAGCCAAAACCCACGCCGGCCAATTGGCTGCCGGCGTAATAAGACAAAGGCCCACCCACTGCGCCCAACAGGCCGGCCAGCCACCAGGGCCGTGCACTCCAGGCCAGGCAATGGCGCAGGGTCGTGGCCAGCAGCGCCCACAGTACGATCAACCAGAATGGAATCAACGGCCCGGGCTCGCTGAAGTGGAAAACGCCCAGGGTGCGCAACAGCGTGTCCAGCAGTGTGCCCGCCAGTGTCACGTTGAGCACGAGCAGGCCGTCATCCGCCGGTGAACTTATCCACAGCAGATGCACGCCCAGTGCCGCCAAACCCACCAGCAGCCATGGGCTGTCGCCGCCGAGTACGCAGGCAAACCAGCCGCATTGGAACAGCACCGCATTGGCCAGGGTTTTAAGCACTGAAGCGCCCAAGCAATGGCGGGTTGATCGCCGCGGGTTTGGCCAGCAGCAGTTGTGCGGTACCAATGGTGCGTTCCATAAACCCGCCTTCGCAATAGCACAGGTAGAACTCCCACAAACGCAGGAAATATTCGTCGTAGCCCAATTCCATGAGACGGCCATGGGCGCGGCGGAAGTTTTCATGCCACAGGCGCAGGGTACGGGCGTAGTGCAGGCCGAAGTCTTCCATGTGCAGCAGGTTCATGTCGGTGTCGCGGCTGACGATGTGCAGCATGTTCTGGACACAGGGCAGGGCGCCACCGGGGAAAATGTAGCGCTGGATGAAGTCGACGCTGCGCTTGGCCTGCTCAAAGCGCTGTTCGCGAATGGTGATGGCTTGCAGCAGCATCAGGCCGTTGGGCTTGAGCAAGTGCGCACATTGTTTGAAATAGGTCGGCAGGAACCGATGGCCCACCGCTTCGATCATCTCGATCGACACCAGCTTGTCATACTCGCCAGTGAGGTCGCGGTAATCGCTGAGCAGCAAGGTCACTTGATCTTGCAGGCCCTGCGCCTGGATGCGTTTTTCGGTGTAGGCGAATTGTTCCTTGGACAGGGTCGTGGTGGTGACCTTGCAGCCGTAATGCTGCGCCGCATACAACGCCATGCTGCCCCAGCCGGTGCCGATTTCCAGCAGATGGTCGCTGGGCTTGAGCGCCAGTTTCTGGCAGATGCGCTCCAGCTTGTTCAGTTGCGCTTGTTCCAGGCTGTCGTCGGGTGTCAAAAACTGCCCCGACGAGTACATCATGGTCGGGTCGAGAAACTCTTCGAACAGGTCGTTGCCCAGGTCGTAATGGGCGGCGATGTTTTTCTGCGAGCCCTTGCGTGTATTGCGGTTGAGCCAGTGCAGGCCTTGGGTGAACGGGCGGGCCATGCGTGCCAGGCCACCTTCCATGGCGTCGAGTACTTCCAGGTTGCTGACCATCACCCGGACCACGGCGGTGAGGTCGGGACTGGTCCAGTAACCATGGATAAACGCCTCGCCGGCGCCGATCGAACCATTGGCGGCCACCATGCCCCATACCGCCGAGTCGAGAATCTGAATTTCGCCTAACAGGTGCGCTTCCCGTGCGCCGAACACTTGTCGCTCGCCGTCTTCGATCACCACCAACTGGCCGTGACGCAGTTGGCTGAGCTGGCGCAGCACCGCCTTGCGCAACAGCGCAGCGGTCATGCCATTGACGTTCAGGCGGTTAGCCTTGACCGATAAACTAGGGTGTTTCATGGCGGCGATCCTTGGTGTACCCGACGGCGGTGCGAGAGGCGCCATCGGCGGCCCGGTGGGAAAAAATCGGTGTGCGCTTGAGCAGCAGGCGCAAGGCTTGCCAGTAGATTGCCAGGCAGGTCTTGGCGGTCATCCAGGGGAAACGCCACAAATAGTGATGCAGGCTTGCGCGGCTGAGTGAGTGTTTTTCCAGGCTCAAGGTGGCGTCGAAAACCTTTTGCGTGCCCTGCCAGTCGGCCATGTGCACGCCGAGCCGGGCAGATGGAGGGCTGAAACTCATGCGGTATTCCAGGTCGCGCGGTAAGAAGGGCGACACATGGAACCCCTTGGCCACGGCGAAGTGCTGATGCTCATCGGCGTCGAGGGGCTGGGCCGGCAGCACGTAGTGATAGCGCTCGCGCCATGGCGTGTTGGTCACTTCACACAGAATCGCGGCCAACTGCCCGTCGGCCTCGAAGCAGTAGAAGAAACTCACCGGGTTAAACGCCAGGCCCCAACTGCGGGCCTGGGTCAGCAGGCAGATAGCGCCCTGGGGTGTTCGCCCCAGAGCTTTGCCGACTTCGTGGCGCACGGCATCGCTCAAACTCATGCCGTGGCGCGTGAGTTCACGCAGGTAGTCCTGCTGGCGAAAGCCGAAAGGCGCCAGGCGACCAGTGCCGGCCAGGGGTGAAAGCCCGAGTACTGCATCCTGTTCGCTGAGGTCCAGATACAGCAGGCCGATGCGGTAGCGAAAGGCGTGGGCCCTGGGCGTAAACCGGCGATGGGCGATCCAGCCGCTGTACAGGGCGCTGTTCACAGGCTTTCCCCGAACGCCTGGGCCACGCGCAGGGCACTGACCACGCCGTCCTCGTGGAAGCCGTTGGCCCAGTACGCGCCGCAGTAGAAGGTGTTGCGGGTGCCGTGCAATTCTTCCCAGCGTGCTTGAGCGGCCACGGCGGCCAGGCTGTACTGCGGATGGGCGTAGGTGTAGCGCGCGAGGATCTTCAACGGGTTGATCACTTGCGTCTGGTTGAGGCTGACACAAAACGTGGTGTCGCTGTCGATGCCCTGCAGGATGTTCATGTCGTAGGTGACGGCGGCCTGATTCTGCGAGTGGCCGGTCAACCGGTAATTCCAACTGGCCCAGGCCAGCTCGCGGTCAGGCAGCAAGCGCGTGTCGGTGTGCAGCACTACGTCGTTGTCGGCGTAGGGTAGGGCGCCGAGGATCTCTTGTTCGGCCTGGCTCGGGTCGTCAAGCAATGCCAGGGCCTGATCACTGTGGCAGGCCAATACCACCCGGTCGAAGGTTTCGCTGCCGTACGGGCTGTGGATAACCACGCCATTGTCGGTGCGTTGCACTTTATGCACAGGGCAACCGAGGCGCACACGCTCGCGAAAACTGCGGGTCAGCGGTTCGATGTAGCTGCTTGAACCGCCTTCGATCACGCACCATTGCGGCCGGTTGTTGACCGACAACAAGCCGTGGTTCTTGAAGAAGCGCACGAAGAATTGCAGTGGGAAACCGAGCATGTCCGAAAGGGACATTGACCATATCGCAGCCCCCATTGGCACGATGTAGTGGCGGATAAACCTTTGGCCGTAACCGCCGGCTGCGAGGTAGTCACCGAGGGTCATCTCGGCACTGATACGCTGCTCTTGCAGGTCCAAAGGCGCTTGGCGGTTGAAGCGCAGGATATCGCGCAACATGCCCCAGAACCCGGGCGACAGAATATTGCGGCGTTGGGCAAACAAGCTGTTGAGGTTGTTGCCGTTGTACTCGAACCCGCTGCTTTGGTCACACACCGAAAAGCTCATTTCGGTGGGTTTGAACGTCACGCCGATCTGGCCCAGCAACTGGATGAAGTTGGGGTAGGTCCAGTCGTTGAACACAATAAAGCCGGTGTCCACGGCATAGCGTTCGCCCTCTACGGTAACGTGGACTGTGTGCGTGTGCCCGCCGATGCGGTCGCCCGCTTCGAACACCGTGATGTCGTGGCGGCGGCTGAGCAGGTAGGCGCTGGTCAGCCCGGCGATACCGCTGCCGACAATGGCGATCTTCACGGAATGTCCTTTTTCGGTGGCGGGCTGCGCAACATGCGCTTGCCGATGATCAATTGCGCGCGGTTAGGCAACTTCGACAGCGGCCACAGGGTGGCAATGAACATGGCCGGGAAGGCAATTTCCAGCGGGCGTTTCTCCAGTTTCGCAAAGATGTGCCGCGCCGCCTTGTCGGCGGACCAGCTCAGGGGCATCGGGAAGTCATTGCGTTCGGTCAGCGGTGTGTCAACAAAGCCTGGGCTGATCACGGTGACGTCGATGTTTTCCGGTGACAGGCTGATGCGCAGGGACTCGAACAGGTAACGCAGGCCGGCCTTGGATGCGCCATAGGCTTCGGCGCGTGGCATCGGCAGGTAAGTCACCGCGCTGGCCACGCCCACCAGGTGCGGGGTACGCCCGGCGCGCAACAGCGGCAGCGCGGCCTCGATGCAATAACTGCTGGCCAACAGATTGGTACGCACCACATGTTCGATGATCGAAGCGTCAAATTGCCGGGCGTCGACATATTCACAGGTGCCGGCATTGAGGATCACCGTGTCCAACTCACCCCAGACCTGGGCGATGTGTTCACCGATCTCGCGCACGGTCTGGCTGTCGGTCAGGTCGCCGGCCACCACCAGCACTTGCCCCGGATAACGATGGGCGAGTGCTTCCAGCGGGCCTTTGGTGCGGGAACTGAGGGCCACATGGGCGCCACTGTTGAGCAGCTCTACGGCCAATGCGGCGCCGATGCCACTGCTGGCGCCGGTCAGCCAATAACGGCGGGGCGATGCAAGGCTCATCCCATTCTCCTTTTCAGCCAACTGATGACGCGGCCGAGAATCGGCACATGTTCATAAAGCAGTGCGCCCGCATCGAAGTAATCGCGATGCCGGTAGACCTTGTCGCGCCACATCAAGTGGGAACAGCCCTCTATCCGGATCATCTTGCCTGCGGCCAGGCGCGGATGACGAAAACTCATGATCCAGCGCAGGTAGCCTTCGCCTTCGGCCGTCTGGTCGATACCCTGAAACTCGAAATCCAGTTGGCTGACGTTGCTGTATAGCTGAGCGAAATAACGCTGCAGTTCGGGCAGCCCATGGACTTCATGCAGCGGGTCGGCAAATACAATGTCATCACTGTACAAACTGCCAAGCAGGTGCAGGTTGTGCTTGTCCAGCGTAGTGAAGGCTTCGGCGAAGCGGCGCAGGAAGTCACTCATGATCAGCCATCTCCTGACGTGAAGGCAGGCGGCGAAAGGCAGCCAATGCGCGTTCCCGAGAGGCTTTGAGGTCGACGATGGCGCAGGGGTAATCCGCCACGCCAAACAAACCGCCAGCCGCTGCCGGGTTATGCACTTCTTTTTTATTCAGCGTGGCCAGTTCCGGCAGCCAGCGCTTGATGAAAATGCCGTCGCCGTCGAATTTCTCCGATTGGCTCAACGGGCTGAAAATCCGGAAGTACGGTGCCGAGTCGGTACCGGTCGATGAGCTCCACTGCCAACCGCCATTATTGGCCGCCAGGTCACCGTCGATCAGGTGGCGCATAAAAAAGCGCTCGCCTTCGCGCCAGTCGATCAGCAGGTTCTTGGTCAGGAACATCGCCACCACCATGCGCAGGCGGTTGTGCATCCAGCCGGTTTCCAGCAATTGGCGCATGGCCGCGTCGATGATCGGCAAACCCGTGCGCGCCTGTTGCCAGGCCGCGAGGTCTTCGGGGGCATTGCGCCAGGCCAGCGCTTCGGTTTCCGGGCGAAAGGCGCGGTGGCGGGACACCCGTGGGTAGCCGACCAGAATGTGTTTATAGAACTCGCGCCATAGCAGCTCGTTGATCCAGGTGATGGCGCCGATGTCGCCGCTTTCGAACTCGCCCTGATTGGTTTGCAGCGCAGCGTGCAGGCACTGGCGCGGCGAAACCACACCGGCGGCGAGGTAGGCGGAGAGCTGGCTGGTACCGGGTTTGGCTGGGAAGTCGCGCTCGTCCTTGTAATAGCTGATCTGCTCGTCGGTGAAGGCGTCGAGGCGGCGGCGCGCCTCGTCTTCACCGGCTGGCCACAGGGCGCGCAAAGTTTCGCTGGGCGACTCGAAACCGTCGACCGTGGTCGGCACCGGATCGCTTCTCACGTCGAGCCTGGCCTGAGCTTTCGGCGTTGCCACCTGGCGCGGCAGGGCGCTGTGCAGGCGGTTGTAGCAAACCTTGCGAAACTGGCTGAACACTTGGAAATAGGTGCCGGTCTTGGTCAGTACGCTACCGGGTTGGAAAAACAGTTGGTCCAGGTAGCTGTGAAACGCGATTCCCTGCGTTTGCAGCGTCTCTGCCACGCCAGCATCACGCTGGCTCTCGTGGATGCCGTATTCCTCGTTGACGTGCACAGACTCCACCGACAGTTCCCGGCACAGTTCGCTCAGTGCAGCGGGCGCCTGGTCCCAGGTCGCGGCGTAGCGGATCAATAAAGGGATGTTCAGTTCGCCCAGCGCCTGGCTCAAGTGCTGCAGGTTGCGCAGCCAGAAATCGATTTTGCACGGCGCGTCATCGTGGGCCAGCCACTGCTGGGGAGTGATCAGGTAAATGGCCGCGACGGGGCCACGCTGGCACGCAGCAGCAAGGGCCGTGTTGTCGTGCAGGCGCAAGTCGGTGCGCAGCCAGATCAGATGCATTTAGACGATTCCACGCTGGATCAATAATTGGTGGGCCGACAACGGGTCTTGCGCCATGAACAACTCAGAGATGTCGCGGGTGAGTACGGACAACTCGGCGTTGTGAATGCGCACCGTCGGGCCGGCAATCACTATTGGGCAACTGACGTCGCCCAATAGTTTTGTCAGTGTCGACAAATGGAGGGTCTTGCTCGAATACAACAGCACGGCGCGTGGTTGCAGGTGTTCCACCGCGAGGGCCAGTTCGCCGGCAGGCAGCGGCCAATCGAATACTTCCACCGGGCAGTCGGCGCTGCTCGCCAGCCAGGCGCTGAGCCACAGGTGCGGTTCCAGCGGTAAGTCGGAATGGTTGACCAGCAGCAGCGGCGCGCCGTGGAGTTGGCGATTGTTGTGATAAATCCGCGCGCCGAACTTGCTGCGCAGCCACGACAGGAAAAACGCCCGCTCCATCTGCGCGCCGAACTGGCCCTGCCACCGTTGTTCCAGCTCCTTGAGCAGCGGCAGCATCAATTGCTCGCACAAGGTGCGTGGCGGGTAGAGCGCCATGGCCTGGTTGAAGGCGTCATCGACCCGGCGTTCGGCCAGTTCGCTGATGGCATCCACCAAATGCTGGCGCAGGGCGTGCCACTCGTTTTCCATGGGCGCGGGGCTGGCCTGGGCTGAGTCGATCAAGCCTTTCACCTGACTGACCGGCACGCCTCGATTGAGCCAGGTGAGGATGGCGTGGATGCGTTGTACATGTTCAGCACTGAACAGCCGGTGCCCCTTGGGCGTGCGCTGGGGCACGATTAGGCCGTAGCGGCGCTCCCAGGCGCGCAGGGTCACGGCGTTGACGCCGGTCTGGCGCGCCACTTCGCGGATTGGCAACCAGCCGTTTTCAAGGGCCAGGGCAATGTCTTCGCCGGGTTCGTCAAGCAGGGCAGCTTTCATGGGTTATATCGCATTACGCAGGCTGAGGTTTTCCGGGTGCGGTTGCAGGTAGGCCTGCTGCGCGATGTAACGGTCCGGATGTTGGCGAAAGTGATGTTTGAGCAGGGTGAGTGGCACTACCAGCGGCACGATGCCTTGACGGTACTGGCCGATCACGGTTTGCATTTCCTGTTTGTCATCGGCGCTGATGACCTGCTTGAGGTAGCCGCTGATGTGTTGCAGCACATTGCTGTGCGTGCCGCGGGTGGCGCACTTCTTCAGGCCCGTCATCAGCTCGCCGAAGTAGCCGTGGGCCAGAGCCTGGAGATCGACGTCCTTGCCCATGCTGCCGAGCAAATGGCCCAGGCTTTTGTAATGCGCCGGGCTGTGGGCCATCAGCAGGTACTTGTAGCGCGAGTGAAACGTCAGCAAGCCGTGGCGGGTGAGCCCCTCAGCCAGCAGTTGTTGCCAGCTGGCATACACGAATACGCGGGTCAGGAAGTTTTCCCGCAACACAGGGTCGTTCAGCCGGCCGTCTTCTTCTACCGGCAGGTTAGGGTGACGCGCACAAAACGCCTGGGCGTAAATGCCGCGGCCGCCACCGTCAACGGGCGTGCCGTTGGCGCGGTACACCTTGACCCGCTCCAGGCCGCACGATGGCGACTTCTGCATGAAGATATAACCGCACAGGTCTGTGTGTGCCTGGGCCATTTGCTGGCCGTAGTCGTGCAGTGGCTGCGTGACGTTGAGTTCACGGTTTACCGTGCCAACGGCTTGCGGCTGCGCAGGGTCGCCTACCAGCCGGATTGGCTCGCGGGGGATGCCCATGCCGATGGCAACTTCCGGGCACAACGGCACGAAGTCGAAGTAGTCGCTGAGTGTCTGGGTGCACAGCAGCGACTGTTTATGCCCACCGTTAAAGCGCACGTTTTCGCCAAGGAGGCAGGCGCTGATGGCGATCTTCGGTTTTGTACTACTCGACATACCCAAAACCTCTGCAATAATCCTGTACAACTTATAAAGTTTGTACAACTACGTCTCATCATAGATTCGATGTTGTACAAGTCAAATAGTTTGTATAGGTTTTTTGCAGCGTTACTTCCAGCCGATTTTCCAGCACTCGGCGTTTTGCAGGGTCTGCCATGGCAGGCGTTCGGCACGGTGGGTCAGCACCGCTTGCAGCTCGATTTCCAGCACCGTGCCTTCGTCATCACGAAACAACTCGGTGACCAAAAAGTGTTTTTCCTTGTTGCGTGGCTGTGCTGCCGTCCATTTCGACAGCAGCAGCTTGCTGGGGTTGAGGCGGTTCATTGCAGGTGTGCGATCAAGCGTCGTGCCGCTTCCTGGCCACTGAGCCAGGCGCCTTCCACCCGGCCCGAAAGGCACCAGTCGCCGCAGACGAACAGGCCCAGGTCGGCATCGGCCAGTACGCCGAACTCATGGCTGCCCGACGGGCGAGCGTAGAGCCAGCGGTGTGCCAGGCTGAATGACGGCGCGGGCATGGCGCTGTGCAGCAGTTCGGCGAAGGCGCCGTGCAAGTGCTCGATTACCGCTTCCTTGGGCAGGTCCAGGTGCGCCTTGCTCCAGGCGCTGGTGGCGTGCAGCACCCAGGTGTCGAGGGTGGTGTCGCGCCCCGGTTTGCTGCGGTTGCGCGCCAGCCAGTCAAGAGGGCTGTCTTGCACGAAGCAGCCCTCCATCGGTGTATCCAGGGGCTTGTCGAAGGCCAGCGCAATGGCCCAGGTCGGGTCCATTTTCACCCCGGCGGCGGCACTTGCCAGCTTGGGGGCAGCGGCCAGCAGGGCAGTGGCCTGAGGGGCCGGTGTGGCGATGATCACATGGCTGAAGGGGCCGTGACTCTCACCGTCGGCGTCGAGCAGGTTCCAGTGCTGTGTGCCCTGGAACACCTCGGTGATGCGGCAACCGAACTCCACCGGCAGGTCATCGAGCAGTGCGCGGGTGATCGCGCTCATGCGCGGTGTACCGACCCAGCGGATCTGTTCATCGGGGGAAGGCGTCAGTTGGCCGGACTTGAAGTTGTACAGCTGGGGCTTCCACTGTTCGGCCCAGCCATTGCTTTGCCAGCGCTGCACTTCGTTGACGAAGCGCCTGTCGCGGGCAGTGAAGTATTGCGCGCCCATGTCCAGCGCGCCGGCATCGCTGCGCTTGCTGGACATGCGGCCACCGCTGCCGCGGCTTTTATCGAAGAGTTGTACGGTGTGGCCCGCGTCTTTTAACGCTCGGGCGGCGGAGAGACCGGCTATGCCGGTGCCGATGATCGCGATGGGGACAGTCATGGGAGGCCTCGTTTTACCGTTGGGTACAGACTACGCCGACACCAATAGCTGTACAATATTGTTTTTTGGTATAAGTTTTGGCGTGCCTGATTGTGTGGCGTGACCTATGGTTAAGCTCAGGCTTGAACGCGCGTCACGCTCGATTATCAAATTGATCCCTGCTTATAAAATAGACCAGTGAGCGGCGGCGAACGTTACATGAGGAGAGTCCCATGCATATTTTGCTGACCGGCGGTACCGGCCTGATTGGCCGTCAACTTTGCCAACACTGGCTCGCCCAGGGTCATCGCCTGACGGTGTGGAGCCGGCAACCGGAAACGGTCGCCAGGGTCTGCGGCGCACAGGTGCTTGGGGTGGCTCGCCTGCAAGAGGTGATTGGCGCGGTGGACGCGGTGGTCAACCTTGCGGGTGCACCCATCGCTGACCGGCCCTGGACCCACAAGCGCAAGGCATTGCTGTGGAGCAGCCGCATCAACCTCACCGAAACCCTGCTGGCCTGGATCGACAGCCTGGAGCAGAAACCGGCGGTACTGATCTCCGGCTCCGCAGTGGGCTGGTATGGCGACGGCGGCGAGCGCGAATTGACCGAAGCCAGCGGGCCAGTGCTGGACGATTTCCCCAGCCAGTTGTGTATTGCCTGGGAAGAAACCGCCCAACGTGGCGAAGCCCTGGGCGTTCGCGTGGTGCTGGTGCGCACCGGCCTGGTGCTGTCGGCGCAGGGCGGCTTTTTGTCGCGCCTGTTGCTGCCCTTCAAACTGGCGCTGGGCGGGCCGATCGGTAACGGTCGGCAGTGGATGCCATGGGTGCTTATCAAGGATCAAATCGCCCTGATTGATTTTCTTCTGCACAAGACTGACGCCAGCGGTCCTTATAATGCTTGCGCGCCACACCCGGTGCGTAATCGCGAGTTTGCCAAGACCCTCGGCCAGGTGTTGCACCGCCCGGCGTTCATGCCGATGCCGGCGTTTGCGCTGAAGGTTGGCCTGGGCGAATTGTCTGGTTTGTTGCTGGGCGGGCAGAAAGCCTTGCCTGAACGGCTGCTGGCGGCGGGTTTCACTTTCCAGTTCACTGAGTTGCGTGCGGCTCTGGACGACCTGTCCAGCCGCCTCTAAAGATAGGATGTTGCATGACCGATCACGCGTTGTTACTGGTCAACCTGGGTTCGCCAAAGTCCACTTCGGTGGCTGATGTGCGCAGCTACCTCAATCAGTTCCTGATGGACCCTTATGTGATCGACCTGCCATGGCCGGTGCGGCGTTTGCTGGTGTCGCTGATCCTGATCAAGCGCCCTGAGCAGTCAGCCCATGCTTATGCGTCGATCTGGTGGGATGAGGGCTCGCCGTTGGTGGTCTTGAGCCGTCGTCTGCAACAGCAGATGACTGCGCAGTGGACCCAGGGCCCTGTGGAACTGGCAATGCGTTATGGCGAGCCGTCGCTGGAAACCGCCCTGACACGGCTGGCCGCCCAGGGTATCGGCAAGGTGACACTGGCGCCGCTGTATCCGCAATTTGCCGACAGCACCGTGACCACGGTGATAGAAGAAGCCAGGCGCGTGGTGCGCGACAAGAAACTCGCTATCCAGTTTTCGATCCTGCAGCCTTTTTACGACCAGCCCGAGTACCTCGATGCTCTGGTAACCAGCGCACGCACTTACCTGGAGCAGGATTTCGATCACTTGCTGCTCAGTTTCCATGGTCTGCCCGAGCGCCATCTGAAAAAGCTCGACCCTACCGGCGGGCATTGCTTCAAGGATGCCGACTGCTGCAAGAACGCATCGCCAGAGGTGCTCGCCACCTGCTATCGCGCCCAATGCTTCAGCGTCGCCCGGGATTTTGCCGCGCGTGCCGGTTTGCCCGATGGCAAGTGGTCGGTGGCGTTTCAATCGCGCCTTGGCCGGGCCAAGTGGATCGAGCCCTACACCGAGGCCCGCCTGGAGGCGCTGGCCCAGCAGGGCGTGAAGAAGCTGCTGGTGATGTGCCCGGCGTTTGTCGCCGACTGCATCGAGACCCTGGAAGAAATTGGTGATCGCGGGCGGGAGCAGTTCCGCGAGGCGGGGGGCGAGGAGTTGGTGTTGGTGCCGTGCTTGAATGATGACCCGCAATGGGCGGCGGCGCTCAATACCCTGTGCGAACGAGCGCCCGTTGCCTTGTAGTCAAGCCTTGCGGTGACTCAAATGTGGGAGGGGGCTTGCTCCCGATGGCGGTGGATCAGTGACAGATATACTGCCTGATACTCTGCTATCGGGAGCAAGCCCCCTCCCACATTCAGTTCCATGCTCGTCAGAGATTGAGGGTCAGGCTGACGGTGAGGTTGCGCGGTTCACCGGGGTTGGTCCAATAGCGGCTGTAGGAGCGCTCGTAGTACTTCTCATCGAACAGGTTATTCAGGTTCAGCCCCACGGTGACATTCTTCGTGGCCTTGTAGTGGGCCAGTAAATCCACGGTGTGGTAGGCCGGCAGTTCGAAGCCTGTGCCCGCCTCGCCGGAACGGTCACCCACATAAGTAAACGCCGCCCCCAGGTCTGAACCGCGCAACGCCCCATCCTGGAATTCATAAACGCCCAACAGACTGCCGCTGCGCTTGGCGACCCCGAGAATGCGACTGCCCGTGGGGATGGCTTTGTCGCCCTTGGTCACTTCGGCGTCGATGTAGGCCAGGGCGCCAATCACGCGTATGGCGTCGGTCACTTGCCCGGTCACTTGCAGGTCAAACCCCTGGCTGCGCGCCTTGCCAATGGCGCGGTCGGTGTTGGTCGCCGGGTCCAGGGTGAGGACGTTTTCCTTTTCGATATGGAAGGCCGCGAGCGTCGCGCTGAGGCGCTCGTCAAACATCTCGCTCTTGATACCCACCTCATAGCCCACGCCTTCTTCTGGCTTGAAGGATTTGCCGCCGGCATCCAGGCCGCTGTTCGGCTTGAACGAGGTGGATGCGTTGGCAAATACCCCGACTTGCGGTGTCAGCTGATAGAGCAGGCCGGCGCGTTGGGTCAGGGCGTCGTGGGTCTGGCGGCTTTTGGCGTGGTTGCGGGCGAAGTTCTCGGTGCTCTGTTCGAAGTGCTCGAAGCGCGCACCGATCATGCCTCGCAGGCGGTCGGTGAAGATGATCTGGTCTTGCAGGTTCAGCGCGTGGCTTTTGGTCTGTTCGAAGAAGTCGGTGCCGGAGCGTGCGCCATTGGGTTTGGCCTGGCCATAGACAGGTTCATAGATGTCGATAGGGTAGTCACCGCCAATCGCCGTCACACGCTCCTTTTTGCGGTAGTCCTCGTATTCGGTGCCGATCAGCAGTTCATGCTGCCAGCTGCCGATATCGAACAGCCCGCGCAGTTCCAGCTGGGTGATGCTGTCATGCCAACCGGTCGAGCGTTCACGGTAGCGACGGTTGACGGTGTGACCATCCCCATTCAGCGCACGGCTTTCCGACGCATCGCCCCACAGGCTGCCCTGCTTGTAGTGGCTGGCCAGGCGCAGCTTCCAGGCGTCGTTGAGGTGGTGTTCCAGTGCGGCCTGGATGCGGTTGTTGTGGTTGCGAATATTGCCGTCGTTGGGCTCGCCCAGAAAGGTGGAATGGGACATGCCAGTATCGGCGACGATGCCCCGGTCGAAGGTGGAGCTGTGGCGCACGAATTCGCTTTCGACCAGCAACTGAGTGTCCGGGGTCAACTGCCAACTGAACGACGGCGCGACGAACACTCGTTTAGCGTCCACGTGATCGCGGAAACTGTGCTTGTCTTCAACCGCCAGATTCACCCGTGACAAGACGCGCCCCTCGCTGTCCAGCGGCGTATTCACATCCAGCGCAGTGCGGTAGCGGTCCCAACTACCAGCACTGGTTTGCAAGGTGGTGAACGCTTCGGGCTGGGGTTTCTTGGTGACGATGTTCACCGTGCCGCCAGGATCGCCACGCCCATACAAGCTGGCGGCGGGGCCTTTGAGAACTTCAATGCGTTCGATATTTGCCGCGTCCGGCGTACTGGGGTAACCGCGGTTGGCGCTGAAACCGTCCTGGTAGAACTCAGACGTGGTGAAGCCGCGCACGCTGTATTCGTAGAGGGTCAGGCCACCGAAGTTGTTTTGCTTGGATACGCCGCCGGCAAATTCCAGGGCGCGCTCCACGCTGGTACTGCCCAGGTCCTTGAGCACCGTGGCGGGGATCACGCTGATCGATTGCGGTATGTCGCGAAGGGCGGTATCCGTTTTGGTGGCACTGGCAGAGCGGGTGGCGCGATAGCCTTGGACCGGGCCTGTGGCGGACTCATACGCCTCGGAGGTTACGCTGATGGTGTCCAGTTCCAGGGTGTTTTCTTCGGCGTAGGCAGGGTCGAGCAGCAAACCCAAGGCCAGGCCGGCCAAGGGCACAAACTTTCGAGACGGCATGATAGAGCGTTCCAATAGCGATATTGAAACAATATAACATGCCCAATGAGAATGAGTCGCCGCAAAAATGGCCCTGCAAGTGCCCGCGGACGGGCACTTGGGCGCATCGTCTACTGCTCTTCTTTTATCGGTGCGGTCGCCGGTGGCGGACGCAGGCCGATTTCCGCCGAGAGCTTGATCTCCTTGCCGTTACGCATGACCAGGATCGCCACCTTGTCGGTCGGCTTTATCCGCGCTACCTGGTTCATCGACTTGCGGCCATCACCGGCCGGTGCACCGTCGATGCTGAGGATTACATCGCCCAACTCCAGGCCGGCTTTCTGTGCCGGGCCATCGCGGAAGATCCCGGCGACCACGATGCCTGGGCGTCCGGTCAGGCCAAACGACTCGGCCAGTTCCTTGGTCAAGGGTTGCACTTCGATGCCCAGCCAGCCGCGAATGACCTGGCCGTGTTCGATGATCGACTTCATCACTTCCATCGCCAGCTTCACCGGGATCGCAAAACCGATGCCTTGGGAGCCGCCGGACTTGGAGAAAATCGCCGTGTTGATGCCGGTCAGGTTGCCATTGGCATCCACCAGCGCACCGCCGGAATTGCCCGGGTTGATGGCTGCGTCGGTCTGGATGAAATCTTCGTAGCTATTAAGGCCCAACTGGTTGCGCCCGGTGGCGCTGATGATGCCCATGGTGACTGTCTGGCCCACGCCGAACGGGTTGCCGATAGCCAGTGCTACGTCACCCACGCGCAACCCGTCGGAGCGACCGAGGGTGATCGATGGCAGGTTCTTCAAATCGATTTTCAGTACTGCGAGGTCGGTTTCCGGGTCGCTGCCCACCACACGGGCCAGGGTTTCGCGGCCATCACGCAGGGCGACCACGATCTGGTCGGCGCCGGTAGTCACGTGATTATTGGTGAGGATGTAGCCTTCGGGGCTCATGATTACCCCGGAACCCAGGCTCGACTCCATGCGGCGCTGCTTGGGGCCGTTGTCACCGAAATAGCGGCGAAACTGCGGGTCCTCGAACAGCGGGTGCGCCGGTTTGTTGATGACCTTGGTGGTGTACAGGTTGACCACCGCAGGGGCCGCAATGGTGACCGCGTCGGCATAGGTGACCGGGCCCTGCACCACCGTGTTGGTTTGCGGTGCTTGTTGCAGGTTCACATCCAGGGTAGGCAGGCCCACCCATTGGGGATAACGCTGAATAATCAGCATCGCGATCAGCACGCCAGCCAACAATGGCCATCCAAAAAAACGCAGTGCCTTGAGCATCAAGTAAGTCCTGACAGGTTGCAGGGGGCGGGCGAGCGCCCATAATGTCGCGCATTATACGAGGCTGCGATGCCTGCGAACCGGATATTTAGGAGTCTTTTATGGCCGTCCCCCTTACCACCCTCGTCGAGGAAGCCGACCGCTACCTTGGCAGTGCCAAAATTGCCGATTATTGCCCCAATGGCTTGCAGGTCGAGGGCC
The DNA here is from genome assembly GCF_052850795.1 of Pseudomonas sp. 910_23. Classification (NCBI taxonomy): domain Bacteria; kingdom Pseudomonadati; phylum Pseudomonadota; class Gammaproteobacteria; order Pseudomonadales; family Pseudomonadaceae; genus Pseudomonas; species Pseudomonas sp. 910_23. The sequence goes on from NZ_VXCZ01000020.1 coordinate 85,511, forward strand.
GTCCGCAGGTGATGCGCATCGTCAGCGGTGTGACCGCAAGCCAGGCGCTGCTGGACGCCGCCGTCGAAGCCGGGGCCGATCTGGTGCTGGTGCATCATGGTTATTTCTGGAAGGGCGAGAGCCCATGTATCACCGGCATGAAGCAGCGCCGCCTGAAAACGCTGCTCAAGCACGACATCAGCCTGTTGGCCTATCACCTGCCATTGGACCTGCACCCTGAGGTGGGCAATAACGTGCAGCTGGCCAAACAACTGGACATCACGGTTGAAGGCCCGTTGGACCCGAGCAACCCCAAGGTGGTCGGCTTGGTGGGGTCGCTGGCCGAACCTTTGTCACCGCGTGATTTCGCCCGCCGTGTGCAGGATGCAATGGGGCGCGAACCGCTGTTGGTCGAAGGCAGCCAGATGATCCGCCGCGTCGGCTGGTGCACCGGAGGTGGCCAGGGCTATATCGACCAGGCGATTGCCGCCGGGGTCGACCTGTACCTGAGCGGCGAGGCATCCGAGCAGACCTTCCACAGCGCCCGTGAAAACGACGTCAGCTTCATTGCTGCCGGTCATCACGCCACCGAGCGCTATGGGGTGCAGGCGTTGGGCGATTACCTGGCGCGACGCTTTGCCCTGGAGCATTTATTTATCGACTGCCCGAACCCGATCTGAGCCTTAGAGCGCGACTGAATGTGGGAGGGGGCTTGCTCCCGATGGCGATGGATCATTGAAATATGTACTAACTGACACACTGCTATCGGGAGCAAGCCCCCTCCCACACTTGAGCCTATTTGCGGCCAAACTGGTCGGTATATTCATATACCGTTTCGATCTAGATGGCGCCCTGAATAGAAGAAGGTGCTGTGCTAGCATGCCCCGCTCGAACACGGCCCGCCTGGCCGTCCATAAGATCGTTTTTCCGTGAGTAACCATGGTCGACAAACTGACGCATCTGAAACAGCTGGAGGCGGAAAGCATCCACATCATCCGCGAGGTCGCCGCCGAGTTCGACAACCCGGTGATGCTCTACTCGATCGGTAAAGACTCTGCCGTGATGTTGCATCTGGCACGCAAGGCTTTCTTCCCGGGCAAGCTGCCGTTCCCAGTGATGCACGTCGACACGCGCTGGAAATTCCAGGAAATGTACAAGTTCCGCGACAAAATGGTCGAAGAGCTTGGCCTGGACCTGATCACTCACGTCAACCCGGATGGCGTGGCGCAGGGTATCAACCCCTTCACCCACGGCAGCGCCAAGCACACCGATATCATGAAGACCGAGGGCCTCAAGCAAGCCCTGGACAAGCATGGTTTCGATGCAGCGTTCGGCGGCGCCCGTCGCGATGAAGAGAAGTCCCGTGCCAAAGAGCGCGTGTACTCGTTCCGCGACAGCAAGCACCGCTGGGACCCGAAGAACCAACGTCCGGAGCTGTGGAACGTTTACAACGGCAACGTCAACAAGGGCGAGTCGATTCGCGTGTTCCCGTTGTCCAACTGGACCGAGTTGGATATCTGGCAGTACATCTACCTGGAAGGCATCCCGATCGTGCCGCTGTACTTCGCCGCCGAGCGCGAAGTGATCGAGAAGAACGGCACGTTGATCATGATCGACGACGACCGCATCCTCGAACACCTGTCCGACGAAGACAAAGCCCGCATCGTCAAAAAGAAAGTCCGTTTCCGTACCCTTGGCTGCTACCCGTTGACGGGCGCGGTGGAGTCCGAAGCCGAGACGCTGACGGACATCATTCAGGAAATGCTCCTGACGCGAACTTCCGAGCGCCAGGGCCGGGTCATCGACCACGATGGCGCAGGCTCCATGGAAGATAAAAAACGTCAAGGCTATTTCTAAGGGGCTGTCATGTCGCATCAATCTGATTTGATCAGCGAGGACATCCTCGCCTACCTGGGCCAGCACGAGCGCAAAGAGATGTTGCGCTTCCTGACCTGCGGCAACGTCGACGACGGCAAGAGCACCCTGATCGGGCGCCTGCTGCACGACTCCAAGATGATCTACGAAGATCACCTGGAAGCCATCACCCGCGATTCGAAGAAGTCCGGCACCACCGGCGATGACATCGACCTGGCCTTGCTGGTCGACGGCCTGCAGGCCGAGCGTGAGCAGGGCATCACCATCGATGTTGCCTACCGCTACTTCTCCACCGCCAAGCGCAAGTTCATCATCGCCGACACCCCCGGCCATGAGCAGTACACCCGCAACATGGCCACCGGTGCGTCCACCTGTGACCTGGCGATTATCCTGATCGACGCCCGCTATGGCGTGCAGACCCAGACCCGTCGCCACAGCTTTATCGCCTCGTTGCTGGGCATCAAGCACATCGTGGTGGCCGTCAACAAGATGGACATCAACGGCTTTGACCAAAGCGTATTCGAGTCGATCAAGGCCGATTACCTGAAGTTCGCCGAAGGCATCGCGTTCAAGCCAAGTACCCTGGCCTTCGTGCCGATGTCGGCGCTCAAGGGCGACAACGTGGTGAACAAGAGCGAGCGTTCGCCCTGGTACACCGGCCAGTCGCTGATGGAGATCCTCGAGACCGTCGAGATCGCCAACGACCGCAACTACACCGACCTGCGTTTCCCGGTGCAGTACGTCAACCGCCCGAACCTGAACTTCCGTGGTTTTGCCGGCACTCTTGCCAGCGGCATCGTGCACAAAGGCGACGAAGTCGTGGTGCTGCCGTCACGCAAACGCAGCCGGGTCAAATCCATCGTCACCTTCGAAGGTGAGCTGGAGCACGCCGGCCCAGGCCAGGCCGTAACCCTGACCATGGAAGACGAGATCGATATCTCCCGTGGCGACCTATTGGTGCATGCCGACAATGTGCCGCAAGTGACCGATGCGTTCGACGCCATGCTCGTGTGGATGGCTGAAGAACCGATGCTGCCGGGCAAGAAATACGACATCAAGCGCGCTACCAGCTACGTGCCGGGCTCTATCACCAGCATCGTGCATCGCGTGGACGTGAACACCCTGGCCGAAGGTCCGGCGAGTTCGCTGCAGCTCAACGAAATTGGCCGGGTCAAGGTCAGCCTTGATGCCGCCATTGCGTTGGATGGCTATGGCAGCAATCGCACCACCGGTGCCTTTATCGTCATCGACCGCCTGACCAATGGCACCGTGGCCGCGGGCATGATCATCGCGCCACCGACCAGCCAGGGCGGTGCAGCGCAGCACGACAAATTGGCACACGTTGCCACTGAAGAGCGTGCCCTGCGTTTCGGCCAGCAACCGGCCACCGTGTTGTTCAGCGGCTTGTCGGGTGCCGGCAAGAGCACGTTGGCCTATGCGGTTGAGCGCAAGCTGTTCGACATGGGGCGTGCGGTGTTCGTGCTGGACGGCCAGAACCTGCGGCATGACCTGAACAAAGGCTTGCCTCAGGACCGTGCCGGGCGTACCGAGAACTGGCGCCGTGCGGCTCACGTGGCGCGTCAGTTCAACGAAGCCGGTTTGCTGACCCTTGCGGCTTTTGTCGCGCCGGATGCCGAAGGCCGTGAGCAGGCCAAGGCGCTGATTGGCAGTGACCGCCTGCTGACCGTCTATGTGCAGGCGTCGCCGCTGGTATGTGCCGAGCGTGATCCGCAAGGTTTGTACGCGGCCGGTGGGGATAATATCCCTGGCGAGTCCTTCCCGTACGACGTGCCGTTGAATGCCGACCTGGTGATCGATACCCAGGCCTTGTCGCTGGAAGACAGCGTCAAGCAAGTGCTGGAGTTGTTGCGTCAGCGCGGCGCGATCTAGGCTTTATTGCCGCACAAAAAAGCCCGCCACCGAGTGATCGGTGGCGGGCTTTTTACACATTCTCAAATGTGGACTCGGTCAATGTGGGAGCTGGCTTGCCTGCGATGGCGGACTGTCAGTTTATTTATCCTTAGCTGATCCACCGCTATCGCAGGCAAGCCAGCTCCCACATTGAATTGCATCCACATGCTGATCAGCGGCTGGCTGGAAAGTCTTTGTGCAACTGCTCCAGCAACGCATCCTTGTCTTCCCACAACCGGTTGATCCAGCCCTGGAACGCTAACCGGTACTCCCCATCCTGCTCATAATTCTTGCCAATGAATTCAGCCGGGATCTGCACCTCTTCAAAATGCACCACCACCTCCTTCACATTGCCGCACAGCAAATCCCAATAGCCTGGGCGCCCGGCAGGGTAATGGATGGTCACATTCACCAATGATTTGAGCTGCTCGCCCATGGCATCCAGCACAAACGCAATGCCGCCCGCCTTGGGTTTAAGCAGGTAGCGAAACGGTGACTGTTGCTGCGCATGCTTGCCCGGCGTAAACCGTGTGCCCTCGGCAAAGTTGAAAATGCCCACCGGATTGTCGCGAAACTTCGCACAGGTCTTGCGGGTGGTTTCCAGGTCCTTGCCTTTCTTTTCCGGGTGCTTCTCAAGATAAGCCTTGCTGTAGCGCTTCATGAACGGAAAGCCCAGTGCCCACCACGCCAGACCAATCACCGGCACCCAGATCAGCTCTTGCTTGAGGAAAAACTTCAGCGGGCGAATGCGCCGATTGAGCACGTATTGCAGCACCATGATATCGACCCAGCTCTGGTGGTTGCTGGTCACCAGATACGAATGCTGATAGTCCAGGCCTTCAAGGCCGCTCAGGTGCCAGCGTGTGCGGCGCACCAGGTTCATCCAGCCTTTGTTGTTGGTCACCCAGGCTTCGTGGGTGTGGTTCATCAGCCATTCGCTGAAGCGCTTGGCGAAGGGCAGTGCCTTGAACAGTGCGACAATAAACAGGAACGAGCACAGCAGGATCGTGTTCAGCGCCAGCAACAGCGAAGCGATCACCCCGCGTACGGCGGCAGGTAGAAAATCCAGCATTTAGATATCCATAGGTCGGTTGGCGGCTTGGATCGCAGTCAGCGCAATGGTGTACACGATGTCGTCTACCTGGGCGCCGCGCGGCAGGTCGTTGACCGGTTTGCGCAGGCCCTGGAGCATCGGCCCCAGGCTCACGCAATCGGCGCTGCGTTGCACGGCTTTGTAAGTGGTGTTGCCGGTGTTCAGGTCGGGGAACACGAACACCGTGGCCTTGCCCGCCACCTGGCTATTGGGCGCCAATTGCCGGGCCACGCTTTCATTGGCGGCGGCGTCGTATTGCAGCGGTCCGTCGATCAGCAGCGAGCCTTGCTGTTCGTGGGCGAGCAGGGTGGCTTCGCGGACTTTTTCCACTTCCTCGCCGCTGGCCGAATCACCGCTGGAATAGCTGATCATTGCCACCCGTGGCGTGATGCCGAACGCGGCGGCGGAATCGGCGCTTTGCAAGGCGATTTCCGCCAGTTCCGCGGCGCTTGGGTGTGGGTTCATCACACAGTCGCCGTACACCAGCACCTGCTCGGGGAACAGCATGAAGAACACCGACGACACCAGGGTGCAGCCCGGCGCGGTCTTGATCAGTTGCAGGGCCGGGCGAATGGTATTGGCGGTGGAGTGGATGACGCCGGAGACCAGGCCGTCCACTTCGTCCAGGGCGAGCATCATGGTGGCGATCACCACTGTGTCTTCCAGTTGTTGCTCGGCCATTGGTGCGTTGAGGCTCTTGGTCTTGCGCAAGGCAACCATCGGCTCGACATAGCGCTGGCGAATCAGGTCCGGGTCAAGAATCTCCAGGCCCTCGGGTAGCTCGATACCCTGGGCACGGGCGACCGCTTCGACATCCGCCGGTTTGGCCAACAGCACGCAGCGGGCAATGCCTCGGGCCTGGCAGATGGCGGCGGCCTGCACCGTCAGCGGCTCGCTGCCCTCGGGCAACACGATGCGCTTGTTGGCGGCCTGGGCCCGTTGGATCAACTGGTAGCGGAACACCGCCGGCGACAGGCGCATCTCCCTGGGCGTGCCACACCGTTGGTGCAGCCAGCGTGCGTCGAGGTGGCTGGCGACGAAGTCGGTGATGATCTCCGCGCGCTCACGGTCATCGATGGGGATTTCCTTGTTGAGGCTATTGAGCTGGTTGGCGGTGTCGTAGGAGCCGGTGCTCACCGACAGCACTGGCAACCCGGCCTGGAAGGCGCCGCGGCACAGATCCATGATGCGCGGGTCGGGCAGGGTGTCGCTGGTCAGCAGCAGGCCGGCCAGCGGCACGCCGTTGATCGCGGCCAGGCTGACGGCGAGGATGATGTCGTCGCGATCGCCGGGGGTAACCACCAGGACGCCGGGCTTGAGCAGCTCTACGGTGTTGCGCATGGTACGGGCGCAAATGATGATCTTGGTCATGCGCCGGGTTTCATAGTCACCGGCGTTGAGGACCTGCGCACCCATCAGGTCGGCCACATCGCGGGTGCGCGGGGCATTGAGTTCGGGCTGGTAGGGGATGCAGCCAAGCAGGCGGAAATCGCCGCTGCGCAACAACGGCGAGTGCTCTTTAAGGCGCGCCGAGAATGCCTCCATGCTTTCGTCGGTGCGCACTTTGTTGAGGATCACGCCCAATACTTTCGGGTCTTTGGGGCCGCCGAACAGTTGGGCCTGCAATTCCACCCGGCCAGAAAGCTCGGTGAGCACTTCGTTCTCCGGCGCCGAGACCAGGATCACTTCCGCATCCAGGCTCTTGGCCAGGTGCAGGTTGACCCGCGCGGCGTAGCTGGCGCTGCGGGTCGGCACCATGCCTTCGACGATCAGCACGTCTTTGCCTACGGCGGCCTGCTGATACAGGGTGATGATTTCTTCAAGCAGCTCATCGAGTTGGCCGTCGCCGAGCATTCGCTCCACATGGGCCAGGCCCAGGGGTTGTGGTGGCTTCAGGCCGTGGGTACGTGCCACCAGCTCAGTGGAGCGCTCCGGACCGGTATCGCCCGGGTGTGGCTGGGCAATCGGTTTGAAGAAGCCGACTTTAAGGCCGGCCCGTTCCAGGGTGCGCACCAGCCCAAGGCTGATGGAGGTCAGACCCACACCAAAATCGGTGGGCGCGATAAAAAAAGTCTGCATGCGAATTCTCTGGAGGTGCATGGCTTGGGTGGCGCCCTATGCATGGGCGCCTACCGCGAATCAGGCGTCAAGGTTATCGTTATTCGCGCACTTGCGCACACCAGCCGCACGCAAAGGGTTGGCCTATTTTTTCAAGGCGTTGCGCGGGGTCGACGACCCAGGCGCGCGACTGCCACGGCGGCTGGTGGCGCAGGTGCTGGGTGTGGCCGCAGGACAGCTCGGCAACCCAGTGCCGGTCGTCATCCTGGTGGAATCCGGTGATCGTCGAGACCGTTGGTCGGCCCCGTCTGTCCGGGTTCTGTTCGCTTTCGGGCAAATCCTTGTTTAGACTTGTCCGTTCTTCATTCTTATGCAAAAGGTCTCGCCCCATGACGATCGCCGCTAACAAGGCTGTCTCCATCGACTATACCCTGACCAACGACGCTGGTGAGGTCATCGACAGCTCAGCCGGCGGCGCGCCGCTGGTCTACCTGCAAGGCGCAGGTAACATCATCCCAGGCCTGGAAAAGGCCCTGGAAGGCAAGGCAGTCGGTGACGAACTGACCGTAGCCGTAGAACCTGAAGATGCCTACGGCGAATACTCCGCCGAGCTGGTCAGCACTTTGAGCCGCAGCATGTTCGAAGGCGTTGACGAGCTGGAAGTGGGCATGCAGTTCCACGCTTCCGCGCCGGACGGCCAAATGCAGATCGTCACCATCCGTGACCTGGACGGCGATGATGTGACGGTCGACGGCAACCACCCTCTGGCTGGCCAGCGCCTGAACTTCCAAGTGAAAATCGTTGCCATCCGCGATGCTTCCCAGGAAGAAGTGGCTCACGGCCACGTCCACGGTGAAGGCGGTCACCACCATTGATTGTGGTTTGATCAATCGGTAGCAAAAACGCCCCGACTGGTTCGGGGCGTTTTTTTTTGCGTTTTAATGTGGGAGGGGGCTTGCTCCCGATAGCGGTGTATCAGTACCAGATATTCTGACTGACACTCCGCCATCGGGAGCAAGCCCCCTCCCACAAGGGAAGTTGTGATGAATCTTTGGGCAAACAAAAATGCCCCGGACCTTTCGGTACGGGGCATTTCTTAACTGTTACGCAGCCTGGGCTGCGTGGCAGTTGTTACCACTTAGGCTGCAGCAGGAACGCTCAGAGCCTTGATGTGGCCATTCAGGCGGCTCTTATGGCGAGCGGCCTTGTTCTTGTGGATGATGCCTTTATCGGCCATACGGTCGATAACTGGCACGGCCAGAACGTAAGCAGCTTGAGCTTTTTCAGCGTCTTTGGTGTCGATGGCTTTAACTACATTCTTGATGTAGGTACGAACCATGGAACGCAGGCTGGCGTTGTGGCTGCGACGCTTCTCAGCCTGTTTTGCACGTTTTTTGGCGGAAGGTGTGTTGGCCACCGTCGAGCTCCTCGAAAGACTTTTTAGGAAATAGCAAACAAAATAGGCCGCGAATCATGCCGATGACTTGATGGGTTGTCAAGGGCGGCTGATGCGAACTGCTGAGTGGTCGATCTGAAGAGGCGGGTGATTTATTTCCGGCGCTTGACCTGTAAACTCGCGAGCTTTGGCTCTGTGCTGTTGCAGGCGCGCAGTATCGCATAAGTGGGCGCTTTGTTCGCCTGCTCTTTATCTATAGGCGCAAACTCTTTCAATGAATCTGCTCAAATCGTTGGCTGCGGTCAGCTCTATCACGATGATCTCCCGGGTTTTGGGGTTTGTGCGTGACACTCTGCTGGCGCGCATCTTTGGCGCCAGTATGGCCACGGATGCCTTCTTTATTGCCTTCAAACTCCCCAACCTGCTGCGACGGATCTTTGCCGAAGGCGCGTTCTCCCAGGCGTTCGTGCCGATTCTGGCCGAATACAAGACCCAGCATGGCGAGGAGGCGACTCGTACGTTCATCGCCTACGTCTCGGGTTTGCTGACGCTGGTACTGATGCTGGTAACCATCGTCGGGATGCTCGCCGCGCCCTGGGTGATCTGGGCCACGGCGCCCGGTTTTGCCAATACGCCGGAAAAGTTTGCGCTCACCACTGATCTGCTGCGGGTGACCTTTCCTTATATATTGCTGATTTCCCTGTCTTCGCTCGCCGGGGCGATCCTCAATACCTGGAATCGTTTCTCGGTACCGGCCTTTGTGCCGACCTTGCTGAACGTCAGCATGATTATTTTTGCGCTGTTCCTTACGCCGTATTTCGATCCGCCCGTCATGGCCCTGGGCTGGGCGGTCCTGGCCGGCGGCCTGGCGCAGTTGCTGTACCAACTGCCGCACCTGAAAAAAATCGGCATGCTCGTACTGCCACGCCTGAACCTCAAGGACACCGGCGTCTGGCGCGTGATGCGCAATATGCTGCCGGCGATACTCGGGGTATCGGTCAGTCAGATTTCCCTGATCATCAACACCGCGTTCGCCTCGTTGCTGGTATCCGGCTCGGTATCGTGGATGTACTACGCCGACCGCTTGATGGAGTTGCCATCCGGTGTGCTTGGTGTGGCATTGGGCACGATCCTGCTGCCTACCCTGGCACGCACCTATGCCAGCAAGGATCGTCAGGAGTATTCGCGCATTCTCGATTGGGGCCTGCGTCTGTGCTTTCTGTTGGTGTTGCCATGCGCACTGGCCCTGGGAATCCTGGCCGAGCCGCTGACGGTCTCGCTGTTTCAATACGGGCAATTCGATGCGCACGACGCGTTGATGACCCAGCACGCACTGGTTGCCTACTCTGTCGGTCTGCTCGGCATTATTGTGATCAAAGTGCTGGCACCGGGCTTCTACGCACAGCAGAACATCCGTACGCCGGTGAAAATCGCGATTTTCACGCTGATTGTCACGCAACTGCTCAACCTGGTATTTATCGGTCCTTTGGCCCATGCCGGGCTGGCGCTGGCGATCAGTGCCGGAGCTTGTATCAATGCCGGCCTGCTGTTTTATCAACTGCGCAAACAGCAGATGTATCAACCACAGCCGGGTTGGGGGATGTTTACCCTCAAGTTGCTCGTGGCGGTGGCTGCGATGTCCGCCGTGCTGGTGGGCTTGATGCACGTGATGCCGGCCTGGGGCGATGGCGATATGCTGGAGCGCTTTATGCGCCTGGGCGTGTTGGTGGTCGCGGGCGTAGCGGTGTACTTCGGGATGTTGCTGTTGCAGGGCTTCCGCCTGCGCGATTTCAATCGCAAGTCGCTGGGATAGAGACTTCGCCGCGATAAAACGATTGTTTTATCGATTCGACCCATTTGGCCTGCGCTGTTGCCTGTCGTCCGGGGCCGGGTGTGGTTATAATCGACCACTTTATGAGCAAGAAGCGCGTTATGCAGCTGGTTCGAGGTCTCCACAACCTGCGCCCCGAGCATCGGGGCTGCGTCGCCACTATTGGCAACTTTGACGGTGTTCACCGTGGCCACCAGGCTATCCTGGCAAGGCTGCGCGAGCGTGCGGTCGAGTTGGGTGTGCCCAGCTGCGTGGTGATTTTCGAGCCACAACCGCGGGAGTTCTTTACCCCGGAAACAGCGCCGGCCCGTTTGGCGCGCTTGCGCGACAAGCTGCAACTGCTGGCGGAGGAGGGCGTGGACCGCGTCCTCTGCCTGGCTTTCAACCAGCGTTTGCGCAGCCTCAGCGCCGCCGAGTTCGTCGACCGCATCCTGGTCGATGGCCTGGGTGTACAACACCTGGAGGTTGGTGACGACTTCCATTTCGGTTGCGATCGGGTCGGGGATTTCGATTTCCTGCAACATGCCGGCGTCAACCAGGGCTTTACCGTTGAAGCCGCCCAAACCGTCGAACTGGACGGCCTGCGTGTGAGCAGCACCCAGGTGCGTAACGCCTTGGCTGCCGCCGACTTCGACCTGGCCGAGCGTTTGCTCGGTCGCCCGTTCCGCATTGCCGGGCGGGTACTGCACGGCCAGAAGCTGGCGCGCCAATTGGGCACGCCAACTGCCAACGTGCAACTCAAGCGCCGCCGAGTGCCGCTGACTGGGGTTTACCTGGTGAGCGTCGACATCGACGGCCAATCGTGGCCGGGAGTCGCCAATATAGGCGTCAGGCCCACGGTTGCAGGTGATGGCAAGGCCCACCTGGAAGTTCACCTTTTGGATTTTGCCGGTGATTTATACGACCGGCGTTTGACGGTGGTTTTCCACCAGAAGCTGCGTGAAGAGCAGCGTTTCGCCTCCCTGGAGGCGTTGAAAACGGCGATCAATGCGGATGTCGCCGCCGCCCGTGCACTAGCCGCACCTAGCGCCCATCGCTAACCGAAGAGCCTTAAATGACCGACTATAAAGCCACGCTAAACCTTCCGGACACCGCCTTCCCAATGAAGGCCGGCCTGCCACAGCGCGAACCGCAGATCCTGCAGCGCTGGAACAGTATTGGCCTGTACGGAAAGTTGCGCGAAATTGGCAAGGATCGTCCGAAATTCGTCCTGCACGACGGCCCTCCTTATGCCAACGGCACGATTCATATCGGTCATGCGCTGAACAAGATTCTCAAGGACATGATCCTGCGCTCCAAAACCCTGTCGGGCTTTGACGCGCCGTACGTTCCGGGCTGGGACTGCCATGGCCTGCCGATCGAGCACAAAGTCGAAGTGACCTACGGCAAGAACCTGGGCGCGGACAAGACCCGCGAACTCTGCCGTGCCTACGCCACCGAGCAGATCGAAGGGCAGAAGTCCGAATTCATTCGCCTGGGCGTGCTGGGCGAGTGGGACAACCCCTACAAGACCATGAACTTCAAGAACGAGGCCGGTGAAATCCGTGCCTTGGCTGAAATCGTCAAGGGCGGCTTCGTGTTCAAGGGTCTCAAGCCCGTGAACTGGTGCTTTGACTGCGGTTCGGCCCTGGCCGAAGCGGAAGTCGAATACGAAGACAAAAAGTCGTCGACCATCGACGTGGCCTTCCCGATTGCCGATGACGCCAAGCTGGCCGAGGCATTCGGCCTGGCAAGCCTGGCCAAGCCGGCTGCCATCGTGATCTGGACCACCACCCCGTGGACCATCCCGGCCAACCAGGCGCTGAACGTGCACCCGGAATTCACCTACGCTCTGGTGGATGTCGGTGATCGCCTGTTGGTGCTGGCCGAAGAAATGGTCGAGTCGTGCCTTGCCCGCTACGAGTTGCAAGGCTCGGTGATCGCCACCGCCACCGGCTCCGCGCTGGAGCTGATCAACTTCCGTCACCCGTTCTATGACCGTCTGTCGCCAGTGTACCTGGCTGACTACGTCGAGCTGGGTTCGGGTACCGGCATTGTCCACTGCTCGCCTGCCTATGGCGTGGACGACTTCGTGATCTGCAAGAAGTACGGCATGGTCAACGACGACATCATCAACCCGGTGCAGAGCAACGGCGTATACGTGCCTTCGCTCGAGTTCTTCGGTGGCCAGTTCATCTTCAAGGCTGACCAGCCGATCATCGAAAAGCTGCGTGAAGTCGGTGCGTTGATGCAAACCGCCGCCATCCAGCACAGCTACATGCATTGCTGGCGTCACAAGACCCCGCTGATCTACCGCGCTACGGCGCAATGGTTTATCGGCATGGACAAAGAGCCGACCAGCGGCGACACCTTGCGTGTACGCTCGCTCAAGGCCATCGAAGACACCAAGTTCGTCCCGTCCTGGGGTCAGGCGCGCCTGCACTCGATGATCGCCAACCGTCCGGACTGGTGCATCTCCCGCCAGCGCAACTGGGGCGTGCCGATCCCGTTCTTCCTGAACAAGGAAAGCGGTGAGCTGCATCCGCGCACCGTCGAGCTGATGGAAGTCGTGGCCCAGCGTGTCGAGCAGGAAGGCATCGAAGCCTGGTTCAAGCTGGACGCTGCCGAGCTGCTGGGCGACGAAGCGCCGCTGTACGACAAGATCAGCGACACCCTCGACGTGTGGTTCGATTCGGGCACCACTCACTGGCATGTGCTGCGTGGTTCGCACCCGATGGGCCACGAGACCGGCCCGCGTGCCGACCTGTACCTGGAAGGTTCGGACCAACACCGTGGCTGGTTCCACTCGTCGTTGCTCACCGGTTGCGCCATCGACAACCATGCGCCGTACCGCGAGCTGCTGACCCACGGCTTCACCGTCGACGAGACGGGCCGCAAGATGTCCAAATCGCTGAAGAACGTGATCGAGCCGAAAAAGATCAACGACACCTTGGGCGCCGACATCATGCGCCTGTGGGTGGCTTCCACCGATTACTCGGGTGAAATCGCCGTCTCGGACCAGATCCTGGCCCGCAGCGCCGACGCCTACCGCCGTATCCGCAATACCGCGCGATTCATGCTGTCGAACCTGACCGGCTTCAACCCGGCCAGCGACCTGCTGCCGGCCGAAGACATGCTCGCCCTCGACCGTTGGGCTGTGGACCGTACCTTGTTGCTGCAGCGCGAGTTGCAGGAACACTACGGCGAATACCGCTTCTGGAACGTCTACTCCAAGATCCACAACTTCTGCGTGCAGGAGCTGGGTGGTTTCTACCTCGACATCATCAAGGACCGCCAGTACACCACTGGCGCCAACAGCAAGGCGCGCCGTTCGGCGCAGACCGCGCTGTACCACATCAGCGAAGCGCTGGTGCGCTGGATCGCACCGATTCTGGCATTCACCGCTGACGAACTGTGGGAGTACCTGCCGGGCGAGCGTAACGAGTCCGTCATGCTCAACACCTGGTACGAAGGCCTGACCGAACTGCCGGCTGACTTCGAACTGGGCCGCGAGTACTGGGAAGGCGTGATGGCCGTCAAGGTTGCGGTGAACAAGGAACTGGAAGTCCAGCGTGCGGCCAAGGCCGTGGGTGGCAACCTGCAAGCCGAAGTCACCCTGTTTGCCGAAGACGGCCTGACCGCCGACCTGGCGAAGCTGAGCAACGAGCTGCGCTTCGTGCTGATCACCTCTACTGCGAGCCTGGCGCCGTTTACCCAGGCTCCGGCAGATGCGGTGGCTACCGAAGTGCCTGGCCTTAAGCTCAAAGTGGTCAAGTCGGCCTTCCCCAAGTGCGCTCGTTGCTGGCACTGCCGTGAAGACGTCGGCGTGAACCCTGAGCACCCGGAAATCTGCGGTCGTTGTGTCGACAACATCAGCGGTGAAGGCGAGGTTCGCCACTATGCCTAATGCAGACAGTCGTTTCGGACGTCTGGGCTGGCTCGTACTGAGCCTGCTGGTCCTGGTCATTGACCAGGTCAGCAAGGCTCACTTCGAGGGCTCCCTGGAAATGTTCCAGCAAATCGTGGTGATCCCGGATTATTTCAGCTGGACCCTGGCCTACAACACTGGCGCCGCCTTCAGCTTCCTCGCTGACGGCGGTGGCTGGCAGCGCTGGCTGTTTGCTGTGATCGCCGTGGTGGTAAGTGCCGTACTGGTGGTGTGGCTCAAGCGCCTGGGCCGCGACGACACCTGGCTGGCCATCGCGCTGGCCCTGGTGTTGGGTGGCGCGCTGGGCAACCTGTATGACCGCATCGCCCTGGGCCATGTGATCGACTTTATCCTGGTGCATTGGCAGAACCGCCACTACTTCCCGGCGTTCAACTTTGCCGACAGTGCTATCACCGTCGGCGCAATCATGCTGGCGCTGGATATGTTCAAGAGCAAGAAAACCGGAGAAACCGTCAATGACTGATCAGGTATTGGCTGAGCAACGCATCGGCCAGAACACGGAAGTCACTTTGCATTTCGCACTGCGCCTGGAGAATGGCGACACGGTCGACAGCACGTTCGACAAGGCCCCCGCGACCTTCAAGGTCGGCGACGGCAACCTGCTGCCGGGTTTCGAAGCGGCACTGTTCGGTTTCAAGGCCGGTGACAAGCGCACCCTGCAAATCCTGCCGGAAAACGCCTTTGGCCAGCCCAACCCGCAAAACGTGCAGATCATCCCCCGTTCGCAGTTCCAGAACATGGACCTGTCGGAAGGCTTGCTGGTGATCTTCAATGATGCGGCGAACACTGAATTGCCTGGCGTGGTGAAAGCATTTGATGACGCGCAAGTGACCATCGACTTCAATCACCCGTTGGCCGGCAAGACGTTGACCTTTGACGTCGAGATTATCGACGTCAAAGCGCTGTAACCGACCGTACGCGGTCTAAAATGTGGGAGGGGGCTTGCTCCCGATAGCGGTGTATCAGCTAAATGTGCAGACTGATATACCTATATCGGGAGCAAGCCCCCTCCCACCTTTGATCTCCATTGTCGGTTGAGTCAGTGTCAAATTGACTCAATATGGCTGCAATACACGAGGCACAGCATGCAAATCAAACTCGCCAACCCCCGTGGCTTCTGCGCCGGCGTGGACCGGGCGATCGAAATCGTCAATCGCGCCCTGGAAGTCTTCGGGCCGCCGATTTATGTGCGCCATGAAGTCGTCCATAACAAATTTGTGGTCGAAGACTTGCGCGCGCGCGGGGCGATCTTTGTCGAAGAACTCGATCAGGTGCCCGACGACGTGATCGTCATCTTCAGTGCCCACGGTGTTTCCCAGGCTGTACGTACCGAAGCGGCGGGCCGTGGCCTCAAGGTATTCGATGCCACCTGCCCACTGGTGACCAAGGTGCATATCGAAGTGGCGCGCTACAGCCGCGACGGTCGTGAGTGCATCCTGATTGGCCACGCCGGTCACCCGGAGGTAGAAGGCACCATGGGCCAATACGACGCCAGCAACGGCGGTGCTATCTACCTGGTCGAGGACGAGAAAGACGTCGCCAACTTGCAGGTGCACAATCCGGAACGCCTGGCCTTCGTGACCCAGACCACCTTGTCCATGGACGACACCAGCCGCGTAATCGATGCCCTGCGCACGCGGTTCCCGGCCATTGGCGGCCCGCGCAAGGATGACATCTGCTACGCCACGCAAAACCGCCAGGATGCGGTCAAGCAACTGGCAAATGAGTGTGACGTAGTGCTGGTGGTCGGCAGCCCTAACAGCTCCAACTCCAACCGCCTGCGTGAGCTGGCCGAGCGCATGGCTACGCCGGCGTACCTGATCGACGGTGCCGAAGACATGCAGCGCAGTTGGTTCGATGGTGTCGAGCGTATCGGCATCACGGCAGGCGCCTCCGCACCGGAAGTGCTGGTACGCGGCGTGATCCAGCAGTTGCAGGCCTGGGGCGCTACTGGCGCCGATGAGCTGGCAGGTCGTGAAGAGAACATCACGTTCTCGATGCCGAAGGAACTGCGGGTCCGCTCGCTGCTCTGACGCCAACAATGCCGGCATCGGCTCGGCATAATGCCTGCTCGGTCTTGTCACTGCGCAGGCTGATGCGTCCGCTGGGGGCCAGCACGATCTGATACAGGCTCTGTGCCTGGCTCGTGTCGCACACATGCACGGTGCCGGCACGGAAGCCTCCGCCGGCGAAAACCGGTTCTCCCAAGCCGCTGAAACGCACCTGGTCCGTGACCGGGCCATTGCCTGCCACTGGCACGCGACCATCACCCTGGCGCTCCAGCAGCACCGGGTTGTCGTCGTCCTGATGGCCGCGTCCACTGACATCCAGTATCACCCGCCACCCCAGGCTCCAGTCCCTGTCGTTTGCATGAATGACCACCGCCTGATTGCGCGTGATGGCCTCCATGCGTGCGTAACGCAGTCCGGCGGCAAGTGATTGGGCCACGCTTTGTCGTTGCTGCGATTCAAGCAAACCTTTGAAACCGGGTACGGCCAATTGCGCGAGGAAGCTGGTGACGATCAGCCCCAGCAGCATTTCAATCAGGGTGAACCCTCGTTGTGTCATGTGCGTTCCCTCCGTGGACGCGAGTGAATCTTCGAGTTGCAGACCTAGGTATAGCGCCTGGCCGCGAATGCTGGGTGATGGCCTTTATGTCCAAAGTATTTCCCTTTGTTCCGGCAGCAGCGCTGCTCGAAATCCGCCGCTAGTCTTGGATCGCACAGCAGGGTTTGCCTGCTTTTTTCCGGCCTTCGACATGGATGACGACGGTAATGCCTGCCCGCCCGAATCGATTTTTTCTGCGCTCCGCGCATCGGCACCAATCCGGCATGACGCTGATCGAGGTGCTGATAGCGCTGTTGATCCTGGCTGTCGGCCTGATGGGCGCTGCAATGCTTCAGCTCAACGCGCTCAAGTACACCGACAGCGCCAGGATGATCAGCCAAGCCAGCTTTATCGCCTACGACATGCTCGACCGAATTCGCGCCAATGCTGGTGCGGATTACACGTGGGGGAGGGACGAGTCGGGGCCGCCCAACACTTCGGCCGCCAGTGTGCGCGACCTGGACCTGCACGATTTCGAGGCCAATATCATTGGTTTTGCTGGCAAGAATGCCAAGGGATCCGTGGCGGTAAGCGGGCATGAGGTCACCATCAGCATCAGTTGGGAGGATCGCCGCTCAGCAGGCACCCCAGGAGCACGGGAAACCTTCACGCTGACCAGCCGAGTCACCAGTGAGCAGGGAGCCTTGCAATGAATCGTCATGCCCGAGGTTTCAGCCTGGTGGAGTTGTTGCTGGCACTCGCCGTCGGGCTGGTGCTGGTGTTGGGGGTGAGTCAGGTGCTCATAAGTTCACGATTGACTCACGACAGCCAGCAGGCCGCCATGGTGCTGCAGGATGATGCGCGGCTTGCCCTGGGCAAGATCACACAGGACATTCGTCAGGCAGGCATGTTGGGATGTTTGGCCGCGACCGTTATCGACAACGCCCCGGCTGCCTTCGATCGACCGATAAGCTGGGACGCGTCGGGAAGTTCAAGGTCGCTGACGTTGGTCACCGCGTACGTCGGTAACGGCGCTGGCAAGCCCGATTGGACGGTGTTGTCCGACTGCAAGGAGGCGGCCCAGGCGTATGAGGGGGCAGCACCTGCTGCCGCCCCTGGCCTGATCCGCTTTGGCATACGCCAGCTTACCTACACCTATGAATCGGGCCAGTTGAAGGTCAGTACTCCGGCAGCGCCGGCAAAGGCGGTACTGATTGATAACGTGGGGGCATTCGACATCAGTTTTGGCTTGGCGGCTGAACCTGCATCAACGGTTGTGGTGCGTTACGACAGCCATCCAGCTGACAGTTCTTTGATACGTAGTGTGCGTATCTCCATGACTCTGCAAGACCCAACTGGGCGGGTTAAGGACCAGACCTACAGTGTCGTTGCGGCGCTGCGAAATCGGTTGGGTTAGGGGCGATGTCGATGCTTGGCGGTATTCGGGTACGGCAGAACGGGATGGTGCTGCTGATCAGTCTGGTATTCCTGCTGTTGTTATCGCAGGTGGGGCTGTCGTCGATACAGGGGGCGGTCGCCCAGCAAAAAGTCGCGAGTAGCCTGTGGCAGCGTAATCAATCCTTTCAGTCTGCTGAGAGCGGTTTGCGGCTGGGGGAGTCGGTTGTGCAGAGGGGCGGCCCTGCGATGCCTGTGTGCAACTCGGTTATTACGTGTGTACCGCCCAATGAAGCATTTTCCTTGACTGGCGCAGGGGCAAACCCTGTCTCAGCGGTCACCTGGTTGGCCTTGAGGGGTGGGTTTTATGGCGTTCAATCCCTGGGGGAAGGAGCAGGGCTGGCTCATTTGCCGCCCGATACACGGGCAGCGCTCTTTCGCATCACTGCCGTGGGCCTTACAGGCCAATCGCGCACGGTGCTGGAGTCGGTTTATGCACGGGTGGAGGAGGGCGGCAACGTCAGGTTTCGACGGATTTCATGGCGGCAACTTCAATAAGGAGCAATGGGATGGGCATGGATAGCCAGGGCTTTACCCTGATGGAGTTATTGATCGCCGTGGCGATCGTTGTGTTGTTGGCCGGCATTGCGTATCCCGGGTACATCGGCCAGGTAAAAAAGGTGTATCGCGCGCAAATCGTCGCGTTGCTGAGCGAGCAAGCCCAGCACATGGAGCGCGCATATACCAGAAACGGCACTTTTATTGATGCGGGCGGCGCCATTGCGGGTAACGATCACTATAGAATCAGTGTGATTTTAAACCCCCAGGATTTCGACTTGCTCGCTACGCCTGCCGTGGACTCAGTCATGGCGGACGACGCGTGTGCAGCTTTCAGCTTGAGCAGCACCGGTATGCGAAGCAACCCGGGAGCGGCGCCTGAAATGTCGCGCAAAGTCTGCTGGGGGCAGTGATGAGAGTGCTTGAAGAGTGGGCGCCGGGCGCGCCTTTCCCTGTTTATCGGCGGGATCAGATGATGGCAAAGCAACAGCAAGTGGTGATTGTCGGCGGCGGAGTAATCGGGCTGTTGACGGCGTACAACCTTGCCAGAGAAGGGCGGGCAGTCATGCTGCTGGAGCGTGCGGGGCTTGGGCAGGAATCTTCCTGGGCGGGTGGCGGAATTGTCTCGCCGTTGTATCCATGGCGTTATAGCTCGGCCGTGACTGCCTTGGCCCATTGGTCCCAGGATTTCTATCCGCAGTTGGCACAGCGCTTGTTTGCCGCAACCGGTGTCGATCCCGAGGTTCATACCACGGGTTTGTACTGGCTTGACCTGGATGATGAGGCTGATGCATTGGCCTGGGCTGCGCGTGAAGGGCGGCCATTGAGCAAGGTGGACGTGTCCCAGGCTCATGATGCCGTGCCGGCGCTGGGAGGCGGCTACTCCCGGGCGATCTACATGGCCGATGTGGCCAATGTGCGCAACCCTCGCCTGGTCAAATCCTTGAAGGCGGCGCTGCTGGCGTTGCCGGATGTGACGATTCACGAGCACTGCGAAGTGTCGGGTTTTGTGCAGAACAACAATCGCGTGGTGGGGGTGAACACTGCTACGGGACCGGTTTTTGCCGATCAGGTGGTGCTCGCCGCCGGGGCCTGGAGCGGGCAGTTGCTGAGCACACTGGGCATGGCGCTTCCCGTGGAGCCGGTCAAAGGCCAAATGATCCTGTACAAGTGCACGTCCGACTTTTTATCCAGCATGGTCTTGGCCAAGGGGCGCTATGCAATCCCCCGCCGCGATGGGCACATTCTGATTGGAAGCACATTGGAACATGAGGGGTTCGACAAGACGCCGACCGAAACTGCGTTGGCGAGCCTCAAGGCGTCTGCGGTTGAACTGATCCCCGCCTTGGCGGACGCCGAGGTGGTCGGGCATTGGGCGGGGTTGCGGCCCGGTTCGCCGGAAGGTATCCCCTATATCGGAGAGGTTCCCGGCTTTCAGGGCTTGTGGCTCAATTGCGGGCATTACCGCAATGGCCTGGTACTCGCACCGGCTTCCTGCCAGTTGTTCGCCGACTTGCTGTTGGGGCGGGCTCCGATCATTGATCCGGCGCCTTATGCCCCGGCAGGTCGCCTCAACGCTGGATAGACTTCGGCCCTTGTTCCAGGTGCGCCTGGGTGCAGTACCACTCCTGGCGCGAACTCAGTGCGCGATCCTGCGGCAGGTGCACGCCGCAGTGGGCGCATCGCACCATCAGCGCTGCGTTCGGCTCGGCAGGTCGTTGCTGGCGGGCTGCAGGGTTTTTGAATTTGCGCCAGAACCATACCGCGGCAGCAATGACGGCAATCCAGAACAGTAGACGAAGCATGATGGGCAGTTTCTCGACAAGGAATGCGCCAGTTTAGCCAAGCTGGCCACAGGCGCACAGCGCAATAAATACTCGCTCATAAAAAAGGGAGCTCCTTCAGAGCTCCCTTTTGCGTTGCGTCGAACAATCAGTCGAACACACCGAAGGTCATGTAGCTGAACCACGAACGGTCTTCGTTGTTGCCAAGGGCCTGCGGCTCCTCTTCTTCGATAACGTCGCCGTTCTCGTCGTGAGGCTTGAGGTCCGAAGGGATGGCATCCTTGGCGTCCTGGTACTGCTTGATCACGTCCTGGTTGGCGCGGGTTTCACCCGGCGGCAGTGGCGGACGAGACTCGATCAGGCCCAAAGTGTACTTGCTCAGCCACGAACGGTTGTCGGCTTCGGCAACCTGAGGCACGAACTGGCCATCTTTCAGGCTTGGGTGATCTGGGTAGTTGAGCTTCAGGGTTTCCAGGCTGGTGGTCGCCAGGGTGTCCAGGTGCAGACGCTGGTAAGCCTCGGTCATCACCGCCAGGCCGTCGCCCACGGATGGGGTTTCCTGGAAGTTCTCCACAACATAGCGGCCACGGTTGGCGGCAGCTACGTAGGCCTGACGGGTCAGGTAGTAGTGGGCCACGTGGATTTCGTAGGAGGCCAGCAGGTTGCGCAGGTAGATCATGCGCTGCTTGGCGTCCGGCGCGTAGCGGCTGTTGGGGTAGCGGCTGGTCAGCTGGGCGAACTCGTTGTAGGAGTCGCGTGCAGCGCCCGGGTCACGCTTGGTCATGTCCAGCGGCAGGAAGCGCGCCAGCAGGCCAACGTCCTGGTCGAACGAGGTCAGGCCCTTCATGTAGTAGGCGTAGTCCACGTTCGGGTGCTGTGGGTGCAGGCGGATAAAACGCTCGGCGGCGGACTTGGCAGCTTCCGGCTCGGCGTTCTTGTAGTTGGCGTAGATCAGCTCCAACTGGGCCTGGTCGGCATAGCGGCCGAATGGGTAGCGCGACTCCAATGCCTTCAGCTTCGCTGTGGCGCTGGTGTAGCTATTATTGTCCAGGTCTGTCTGAGCTTGCTGGTACAGCTCGACTTCGCTCAGGTTTTCGTCGACGACGTCCTTTGTTGACGAGCAAGCAGCAGTCATGGCGAGGATGGCGATCAGCAGCAGGTGTTTCACTTGCATGGCGGCTTGCGTCCCTATGACGGCCGCTGTCTTGGGCGGGGCCGTCCTGTTATGATGAGCGCCCCGTTGAAAGCCTCGGGGCAAAAGACGCCGTATTTAACCACAAGCGCGCAGCCGAAACCAAAGGCTGTGCCACGCCTAGTCTGAGCATGTCCGATAAAATTGAACTTCGCGCAGAGGTGCCGTCCGAATTGGGCGGCCAACGCCTCGATCAAGTCGCCGCACAATTATTCGCTGAGCACTCGCGCTCGCGCCTTTCCGCCTGGATCAAAGACGGCCGCCTGACTGTGGATGGAGCGGTTATCCGCCCGCGAGACATAGTTCATGGCGGTGCGATTCTTGAGCTGACTGCCGAGCAGGAAGCCCAGGGAGAATGGGTCGCCCAGGACATCGAGCTGGATATCGTCTATGAAGACGACGACATCCTGGTCATCAACAAACCCGCTGGCCTGGTGGTTCACCCGGCTGCCGGGCACGCTGATGGCACTTTGCTCAATGCCCTGTTGCACCACGTCCCGGACATCATCAATGTCCCGCGCTGCGGCATCGTGCACCGTCTGGACAAGGACACCACCGGTTTGATGGTGGTGGCCAAGACCATTCAGGCGCAGACGCAACTGGTTACTCAGTTGCAGAGTCGCAGCGTCAGCCGGATCTACGAGTGCATCGTGATCGGTGTGGTGGTGGCCGGGGGCAAGATCAACGCCCCGATTGGTCGCCATGGCCAGCAGCGCCAGCGTATGGCGGTGATGGAAGGTGGCAAGCAAGCCGTCAGCCACTACCGTGTGCTGGAGCGTTTCCGCTCCCACACCCATGTGCGGGTCAAGCTGGAAACCGGGCGCACCCACCAGATTCGCGTGCACATGGCGCATATCAACTTCCCGTTGGTCGGCGATCCTGCCTACGGTGGGCGCTTCCGTATTCCGCCGGCGGCAAGCCAGACAATGGTCGAATCGCTGAAGTCCTTCCCGCGCCAGGCACTGCACGCACGCTTCCTGGAACTGGATCATCCGACGAGCGGTAAGCGCATGAGTTGGGAATCGCCACTTCCAGACGACCTGGTCTGGTTGTTGTCGCTGCTCAAGCAGGATCGTGAGGCGTTTATCGGATGAGTGACTGGCTGATTCCTGACTGGCCCGCGCCGTCTCAGGTCAAAGCCTGCGTCACGACTCGTGCGGGCGGCGTCAGTCTGGCGCCGTTCGACAGCCTTAACCTGGGCGATCATGTCGATGACAGCCTTGAGGCCGTCCTTGAAAATCGCCGTCGCCTGAGTAACGCCTTCGATATCCAGCCTGCCTGGTTGCGCCAAGTCCACGGTACTCACGTGGTTGAGGCCGATCCAGGCCGTACGGTCGAAGCAGATGGCAGTTGGACCAGTACCGCTGGCATCGCCTGCACATCCATGACCGCCGATTGCCTGCCTGCGCTGTTCTGTAATCGGGCGGGCACCCGGGTTGCCGCCGCCCATGCCGGTTGGCGTGGCTTGGCGGCTGGCGTGCTGGAGGCCGCATTCGAAAGCATGGATACCGCTGCCGAAGACGTTCTGGTCTGGCTCGGCCCTGCTATTGGCCCTCAAGCCTTCGAGGTTGGCCCGGAGGTGCGTGAAGCGTTCATGCAGCAACTGCCGGCCACCGCTGAAGCCTTTGTTCCCAGCCCCAATCCCGGCAAGTTCATGGCCGACATCTACCAGCTGGCGCGCCTGCGTCTGGCAGCAAACGGTGTCACCGCTGTATATGGTGGTGGTTTTTGCACCGTGACCGATACACGCTTCTTTTCTTATCGCCGCAGCCCGCGTACGGGCCGATTCGCCTCCCTTATCTGGCTTGAACGCTAGACTGTCCTGACCTGTATCAACAGTCCGCCGCTTGAAACCCCCAGAATCCACCCCATCTATAAGGGTATCTGGCAGGTTTCTTCATTCAGGATGTGTTTGTTCATAGCTCCGGCCTGCTCAAAAGGAAGGTGACTAATGCGTATTGATCGTTTAACCAGCAAATTGCAGTTGGCCTTATCGGACTCCCAATCCCTGGCGGTCGGCCTCGACCATCCGGCGATTGAGCCGGCACACTTGATGCAGGCGCTCCTGGAGCAACAAGGTGGTTCTATCAAACCCTTGTTGATGCAGGTGGGCTTTGACATCAACAGCCTGCGCAAGGAGTTGAGCAAAGAGCTCGACCAACTGCCGAAAATTCAAAACCCTACCGGCGACGTGAATATGTCCCAGGACCTGGCGCGCCTGCTCAATCAGGCGGACCGCCTGGCCCAGCAGAAGGGTGACCAGTTCATCTCCAGCGAACTGGTGCTGCTCGCCGCCATGGACGACAACAGCAAGCTCGGCAAATTGTTGCTGGGGCAGGGCGTGAGCAAGAAAGCCCTGGAAAACGCTATCAACAACCTGCGTGGCGGCGAGGCCGTGAACGACCCCAACCATGAGGAGTCGCGCCAGGCCCTGGACAAATACACCGTCGACCTGACCAAGCGTGCAGAAGAAGGCAAGCTCGACCCGGTGATTGGTCGTGACGATGAGATTCGTCGCACCATCCAGGTCTTGCAGCGTCGCACCAAGAACAACCCGGTGCTGATCGGTGAGCCTGGCGTGGGTAAAACCGCGATTGCCGAAGGCCTGGCCCAGCGCATCATTAATGGTGAAGTGCCGGACGGCTTAAAAGGCAAACGCCTGTTGTCCCTGGACATGGGGGCCCTGATCGCCGGTGCCAAGTTCCGTGGTGAGTTCGAAGAACGACTGAAATCCCTGCTTAATGAATTGTCGAAGCAGGAAGGCCAGATCATTCTGTTTATCGACGAACTGCACACCATGGTCGGCGCCGGTAAAGGCGAAGGCTCGATGGATGCTGGCAACATGCTCAAGCCGGCCTTGGCGCGGGGCGAGTTGCATTGCGTCGGTGCGACCACGCTCAACGAATACCGTCAGTACATTGAAAAGGATGCGGCCCTTGAGCGGCGTTTCCAGAAAGTGCTGGTGGAAGAGCCAAGCGAAGAAGACACCATCGCGATCCTGCGGGGCCTGAAAGAACGCTATGAGGTCCACCATAAAGTGGCGATCACTGATGGCGCGATCATTGCGGCGGCCAAGCTGAGCCATCGCTACATCACCGATCGTCAGTTGCCGGACAAGGCCATCGACTTGATCGACGAAGCGGCCAGCCGCATTCGCATGGAGATTGACTCCAAGCCGGAAGTGCTCGACCGCCTGGATCGGCGCCTGATTCAACTGAAAGTCGAATCCCAGGCGTTGAAGAAAGAAGAGGACGAGGCAGCGAAGAAACGCCTGGAAAAACTTCAGGAAGAAATCGTCCGTCTGGAGCGTGAGTATTCGGACCTCGAAGAAATCTGGACCTCGGAAAAAGCCGAAGTACAGGGTTCGGCGCAGATCCAGCAGAAAATCGAGCAGTCCCGTCAGGAACTGGAAGCCGCGCGTCGTAAAGGCGATCTGAGCCGCATGGCTGAGTTGCAATATGGTGTGATTCCGGACCTGGAACGCAGCCTGCAGATGGTCGACCAGCACGGCAAGCCTGAGAACCAGTTGCTGCGCAGCAAGGTGACCGAGGAGGAGATCGCCGAAGTGGTCTCCAAGTGGACCGGCATTCCAGTCTCGAAAATGCTCGAAGGCGAGCGCGACAAACTGCTGAAAATGGAAAGTTTGTTGCACCAGCGCGTCATCGGTCAGGAAGAGGCGGTGGTGGCGGTATCCAATGCGGTACGGCGTTCCCGTGCCGGCTTGTCCGACCCGAACCGTCCAAGCGGCTCGTTCATGTTCCTCGGCCCGACCGGCGTAGGTAAGACTGAGCTGTGCAAGGCCCTGGCCGAGTTCCTCTTTGATACTGAAGAGGCCATGGTGCGCATTGATATGTCCGAGTTCATGGAGAAACACTCGGTGGCTCGCCTGATCGGCGCACCACCAGGCTATGTGGGCTACGAGGAGGGCGGTTACCTGACCGAAGCCGTTCGACGCAAGCCTTACTCGGTGATCCTGCTGGATGAGGTCGAGAAGGCGCACCCGGATGTGTTCAACATTTTGCTGCAGGTGCTGGAAGATGGTCGCTTGACGGACAGCCACGGGCGTACGGTGGACTTTCGCAATACGGTGATCGTGATGACCTCCAACCTGGGCTCGGCACAGATCCAGGAACTGGTGGGGGATCGCGAGGCCCAGCGCGCAGCGGTGATGGACGCCTTGACCACCCACTTCCGCCCGGAATTCATCAACCGGGTGGATGAAGTGGTGATCTTCGAGCCTCTGGCACGGGATCAGATTGCGGGTATCACCGAAATCCAGTTGGGCCGCCTGCGCAGTCGCCTGGCTGAGCGTGAGCTCGACCTTGAGCTGAGCGGCGAGGCGTTGGACAAGCTGATCGCAGTGGGTTACGACCCGGTGTATGGCGCACGGCCATTGAAGCGTGCGATCCAGCGCTGGATCGAGAACCCGCTGGCACAATTGATCCTGTCGGGCAGCTTTATGCCGGGCACTCGCGTCACGGCAACGGTGAAAGACGACGAAATCGTCTTCCACTGAGGCCAGCACCCGGTGTAATAACGAGAGGCCTCGCATTGCGAGGCCTTTTTTTTCGATAGGGCGTTGAACTGTAAGGCAAAGGCTTGTAAAGTGCGCCCCGCAGCAACGTCAGCCCACGGGTTTCTTCTCCCCAAGAAGAAATCAGAAAGAAGCGCAAATCATTGTCTTAAAAGCAATTTAAAGGGTTGACAGGGGTTTTTAAGATTGTAGAATAGCGCGCCTCAGAGACGCTAACGTAGCGATACGGACAGGGTCGAAGAGAAGGTTACATAGCAGTAAATTTGAAATATGTAGTTCCGTGATAGCTCAGTCGGTAGAGCAAATGACTGTTAATCATTGGGTCCCAGGTTCGAGTCCTGGTCACGGAGCCAATTTCAAATCGGGGTATAGCGCAGTCCGGTAGCGCGCCTGCTTTGGGAGCAGGATGTCGGGAGTTCGAATCCCCCTACCCCGACCATATTTGGGTCGTTAGCTCAGTTGGTAGAGCAGTTGGCTTTTAACCAATTGGTCGTAGGTTCGAATCCCACACGACCCACCATTTTTGAGACCAGTTCAGGCTGGAATCGAATCTTAAGATCAGAGGCCAAAAGCGCTGATCGAAGAAGGCGACTGAAAGGTCGCCTTTTTTTTACCGGGGTATAGCGCAGTCCGGTAGCGCGCCTGCTTTGGGAGCAGGATGTCAGGAGTTCGAATCCCCTTACCCCGACCATATTAAAAATCCTCGTATCGAAAGATACGGGGATTTTTTTTGCGCGCGCGAATCTTGAGCTCACCGCAAAGCAAATGTGAGAAGGGGGTTGCCCCCTCCCACAGGGGTTATGCGTTGTTAGTGGAGTTTAAGGCGTGGCTCAGTCCCGCGCCCGATCTTGCTGCCCAGCATCAGCATCGCCGTGCGGAAGAAGCCGTACAGGGCCATCTGGTGCATACGGTACAGCGACACATAGAACATCCGCGCCAACCAGCCCTCCAGCATCACGCTGCCAGTCAGGTTACCCATCAGGTTACCTACCGCCGAGAACCGCGACAGCGAGATCAGCGAGCCGTAGTCGGTGTACTTGTAGGTCGGCAGATCCTTGCCTTCAATGCGCAATTTCAGCGACTTGGCCAACAACGAAGCCTGCTGATGCGCGGCCTGGGCCCGTGGGGGCACATTGCGGTCGGTGCCCGGTTGCGGGCAGGCGGCGCAATCGCCAAAGGCAAAGATGTTTTCATCGCGGGTGGTTTGCAGTGTTTGCAGCACCTGAAGCTGATTGATGCGGTTGGTTTCCAGGCCATCGATGTCTTTGAGAAAACCCGGTGCGCGGATCCCGGCCGCCCATACCTTGAGGCTGGCGGGAATCACTTGGCCGCTGCTGGTAATCAGCGCGTCGGCGGTTACTTCGCTGACCGCCGAGTTGGTCAGCACGGTCACCCCGAGTTTTTCCAGGGTTTTATGCACTGGGCCGCCGATCCGCTCTGGCAGGGCAGGCAATACCCGCGGGCCGGCTTCGATCAGGGTGATATGCATGTTTTCCGGTTTGATGCGGTCCAGGCCATAGGCAGCCAGTTCATGGGCGGCGTTATGCAGCTCGGCGGCCAGCTCCACCCCGGTGGCGCCGGCACCGACGATGGCCACGCTGATTTGTTCAACGGCATCGGTTTGCCCGGCATGGGCGCGCAGGTAGTGGTTGAGCAGTTGTTGGTGGAAGCGCTCGGCTTGCTTGCGGGTATCGAGGAACAGGCAATGCTGCGCCGCACCCTCGGTGCCGAAGTCGTTGGTGGTGCTGCCTACGGCAATGACCAGGCTGTCATAGCCCAGTACGCGCGCGGGCACCAGCTCGCGGCCTTCTTCATCGAGGGTGGCGGCCAGCTGGATTTTCTTCTGTTCACGGTCAAGCCCACTCATGCGCCCAAGCTGGAACTCGAAGTGGTTCCATTTTGCCTGGGCGACATAATTGAGTTCGTCTTCCGAAGAATTCAGCGAGCCGGCAGCCACTTCGTGCAGCAGAGGCTTCCAGATGTGAGTCAGGTTGGCGTCCACCAGCGTGATGCTGGCCTTGCCGCGCTTGCCCAGAGTCTTACCCAGGCGGGTAGCCAACTCCAGGCCGCCGGCGCCGCCGCCGACGATAATAATACGATGGGTCATGGGGATATCTCGCAAGGCTAAAAGAAATCGGAGCAGTTACCCCCGCGAGCGCCAGGCAGCTCATAGCGTCAGGTAACTCAATAGGCGGCTCAGCACGCCGAGCCCGATCACCACTACCAGCACCACACAAAGGAGCAGCCATGGCCGGAAAGGCTTGCGCTCGACTCTGTGCTGGGAGAGTTGCAGGTACTCTTGGACATGCTGTTGGTCATCGGGGTTCAGGCGGCTGGTCATAAAGGCCTCGTCAGGTAGACGTTGCAAAAGGGCGCCACGTTACAGCCAAGGGTTCAAAGGCTGATGCCCACATCGAACACTATGCTGCGGCCCAGGTTGTTGCGCAAGAAGTCCGGCGCGTCCGGGTGTGCGAACAGCACGCGCGCGAAGGTTGGCCCCACCAGTGACAGTGAGCGCCAGCCCTGGCGCAGGTATTCAGTTGGCGGCGGAAAGTGGCTGTTGAGGTCCAGCACTTCGCGTTTGAGGCTGGTGAAAGCGATAAGGTCCAACTCCCCCAGGTCCATGCCGCGTTCTTTGTAGTTATGTGCTTTTTTGCGCAGTGTCGGTGCCAGGCGCAACAAAAACTCATGGGCGGGAATGCGTCGTGGCTTGGCTTCGCGCCGCACCAGTTGGCTCAAAGAGAATGCACTACGCCTGCGCAGCAATTCATCGCGCCATTCGTCGTTCAGGCGGCGCCCCTCGTCCAGCACGAAAAACACCTCGAAACTGGCGTCGCGAAACAACACATCCGGCGGCTCCTGGCCCGCAGCGTGAAACTCTTCGACGCGGTAGGGCACATTCAAGCCCTGCAGCAGGCGCTGGCAGACCCAACGCTCACGCTCCCATTTGCGGGCATTGGACAGAAACGCATTGGCTTGTTCGGCTGCTACGGTGAGCAGGCGCAAATAATCTGAGTCATCCATATTCCCAGCTTAGCGTTCAAATGATGACCACAGGAAGTCCTGCTTGCACCGAGTTGCTGCTGAAACAGCTGGGTATCTATGCCAGTGAGACCCAAATGTGGGAGGGGGCTTGCTCCCGATCGCAGAGTGCCAGCCAGCACATGTATTGGCTGATAGACCGCTTCGGGAGCAAGCCCCCTCCCACATTTGAATCTCGCTTCGACCCAGACCCATGTTAAAACGCAGGTGTAGACTGCTCACTCGGCAGCAAGTTTTTTGTAGAGGTAGTGCATCCGTGATCAGTGCAGCTGTTCTGGCGCCATCGACCCTCGGCATTGGCTGGCTGTTATATGCGCCGGTGGTGATGTGGGCGACGTTGCGCTCGCCTTGGGTCGAATTGTTCGCCGACCGACGGCGCCAGCATTTGCTGTTCGGTACGGTGTTCGCGTTGTTTATGCTGTGGCTGGTGCGGCGGGATTTCGATACCGGGGTCTCGTACCACTTTATCGGCATGACCGCCGTGACCTTGCTGCTGGATTGGCCGCTGGCAATCGTCGGTGGGTTTGCTGCACAGTTCGGCTTGATGCTGCTGGGGCGCCAGGATCTGGCCGCCCTTGGCGTCAACGGCCTGCTTCTGGTCGGGCTGCCGGTGCTGGTCACCGAAAGCTGCGCGCTGTTGGTCGAACGGGCGCAACCGCGAAACCCCTTTGTGTATATCTTCTGTTCCGGCTTTTTCGCGGCGGCGCTGTCGGCATTGTTGTGTCTTTTGGCCGGCCTGGGCCTGTTGTGGTTCGACGGCCGCTTTGCGATGCCGGAATGGTTGGAGGACTTTGTAGGTTACCTGTGGCTGATCATCTTCCCTGAAGCCTTTATCAACGGCATGGTCGTCAGCGCGTTGGTGGTGTTTTGCCCGGAATGGCTGGAGACCTTCAACCGAACTCGCTATCTCTCGGCCCCCTGGAAGGACGACGATTCACGGCGTTGATCCAGGTCAAATGCCGGGCACCGGCGCAGGTCCATGCTCTGCAAAATTTTTTCTGGAGCACGGATCATGAGTGTGTACGAGTGGGCACGGCAGGAGTTGCGCAGAAGCCAGGACGCAGCGCAGGAAATCGGTTTCGATCCCGGCTTGACCTTACGCGCCATGCTCAGTGCCGTGGTGCAGCAAAGCAAGGGCGTACGCAGTTTTGAAGACCTGGCCGACGAGTTGCAATACCTTGCAGAAAACCTCGACGACCAGCAGGAATATGCCTTTATGCGGCCTTAGTGGCGCGGCGGCAGGTCTTCGGAAAACAGTTCGTCTTCGGCATCCGGGGCCACGGGGATCTTGTGTTCCTCTGCGGCCCAGGCACCCAGGTCAATGAGTTTGCAACGGTCCGAGCAGAACGGCCGGTTGAGGTTGGCCGCTTTCCATTCCACGGGTGCACCGCAGGTTGGGCAGTCGACGGTCAAGGGTTGGCTCATGATCGGCCTCCACGCAAAGTAAGGTAAAAGTGGTGCAGTCGCTCGACCTCGCCGTGCAGCCAGGCAAGGTCCTTATCGTTGACCAGCACGTCATCGGCATGGTTCAGGCGGTCTTCGCGGCTCGATTGGGCCTTGAGAATCGCCTGCACCTGTTGTTCGCTGATGCCATCGCGCTGCAGGGTACGCTGAATCTGCAGCGATTGCGGCACGTCGATCACCAGGATGCGCTGGGTCATGCTGTATTGGCCGGACTCGATCAGCAGCGGTGACACCAGGATCGCGTAAGGCGACTGGGCGCGTGCCAGGTGGCTGCGAATTTCCTCGGCAATCAGCGGGTGCAGCAAGGCTTCCAGCCACAGACGTTCTTGCGGTACCTCAAAGATCAGTTTGCGCAGCGCGGCGCGATCCAGCTGGCCGTCGGGTAGCAGCACGCCGTCGCCGAAATGCTCGGCAATGCGCGCCAGAGCCGGCCTCCCGGGTTCGACGACCCAGCGGGCAGCATGATCGGCGTCCACCAGGTCGATGCCCAGGTCGATAAAGTGCTCGGCCGCAGCGCTTTTGCCGCTGCCAATGCCGCCTGTGAGGCCAAGAATCCAGGGTGTTGCGACAGAAGTGGTCATCTGAAACCGACAGACTGCAAATAGAAGTCGGTTATTTGACCACCCCAGAGCAATGCAATCCAGCCGGCAATTGCCAGGCACGGCCCAAAGGGCATCGGCGTCGACGTTTGGGCCTTGCGCAAACGCAGCAGGATCAGCCCTGCAAACACGCCCATCAGTGAGGCCATCAGCAACGTCATCGGCAGGATCTGCCAGCCACCCCAGGCTCCCAGCAATGCCAATAACTTGAAATCGCCATGGCCCATGCCATCCTTGCCGGTGACCAGCTTGAACAACCAGAACACGCTCCATAGGCTCATGTAGCCAATGACCGCGCCCCACAGTGCGTCGGGCAGTGTCCCCAACAGGTCAGCGCTGTTGATAACCAGCCCCAGCCAGAGCAGCGGCAGGACCAGCACGTCCGGCAGCAATTGGTGGTCCAGGTCAATCAGGCTCATGGCCAGCAAGCCCCAGCTCAGCAACATCACCGCAGCGGCTTGCCAGCCGAAGCCGAAATGCCAGGCAACAGCGGCAGTGATCAGCGCGCACGTCACTTCGGTCAGGGGATAGCGGACGCTGATGGGCTCACGGCAATGGGCGCAACGACCCCTGAGCATCAGGAAGCTGAGCAGCGGGATATTTTCCCAGGGCCGAATCGGCTGGTTGCAGCGCGGACAGCAGGAGTTCGGGCGCATCAGGTTGTACACCGGCCCGGCGGGCTCGGTTGGCAGGCCAAGGACCTCATGGGCCTGGGCACGCCATTCGCGTTCGAGCATTTTGGGCAGGCGCCAGACCAGTACGTTGATGAAACTGCCGATGATCAGGCCGAGCACCAGTGCCATGCAGGCAAACGCCCAGTGCTGCTCGCTCAGCAGCAGGCTCAAAAGGCCGTACCCAATTGAAAGACCGGCAGGTACATCGCGATCACCAGCGCGCCGACAATGGCCCCCAGGACAACCATGATCAGCGGCTCCATCAGGCTGGTGAGGTTATCGACCAGGGTGTCTACGTCCGACTCGTAGTGGTTCGCGACTTTTTCCAGCATCCGGTCCAGGGTGCCGGACTCCTCTCCAATGGCGGTCATCTGGATCGCCATGCCGGGAAACAAACCGCAGCTATGCATGGATTGATTCAACTGCATGCCTGTGGATACATCGTGGCGCATACGTTCGATTGCCTGTTTGAAGGGGTCATTGCCGACGGCTCCGGCTACTGAGCCCAGTGCCTGGACCAGCGGGACACCCGCTGCAAATGTGGTCGAAAGCGTGCGGGCGTAGCGGGCGACGGCGGTTTTTTGCAGCAGTTTGCCTGCCAGAGGCGCTTTCAACAAACTCGCTTGCAGCCAATGCCGAAAGCCAGGGTTACGGCGGTAGGCGTGGCGCAGCCCGCCCACCCCCACGGCCAGGCCCAGCACGAGTATCCACCACGCTTGTTGCAAGAACTCGGACAGGGCAATGACCCCCAGGGTAAACCCGGGCAGTTGGCTGTCGATCCCGGCAAACAGATGCTGGAACTGAGGCACGACGTGTATCAACAGCACTGTGCTGACCAGTGTCGCGACTACCAGGACTGCGACAGGGTAAGTCATGGCTTTTTTGATCCTGGCTTTGAGCTGTTGGCTTTTTTCCAGATGAATCGCCACGCGCTCCAGCAGGGTTTCCAGAGCCCCGGCCTGTTCTCCGGCAGCTACCAGGTTGCAGTACAGGTCATCGAAATAACGCGGGTGCAGGCGTAGCGCTGCGGCCAGGTTATTGCCGCTGGCGATCTGTTGTCTCAACGCCTTGACCAGTTCACGCACCTGCTGGTTTTCAAAACCCTCACTGATGATGTCGAAGGCTTGCAGCAGCGGGATCCCGGCTTTGAGCAAGGTCGCCAACTGTCGGGTAAACAGGGCGATATCGGCTGGCAGGATTCGCGGGGTGAAAGCCGAACGTGATCGAGGCCTCTTGCGCACACGCTCGGGGCAGATCCCTTGCTGGCGCAGTTGTGCCTTGATCAGCGCAAGGCTGTCGCCAGCGGTTTGCCCGGTCACCCTGCGTCCTTTGCGGTTGATGCCTTCCCAGGCATAGATCGTTGACGTGTCGTTCATATCGGTTTGCGCACCCGGCAGTGAAGAATTTATAGCGTAGTCAGGTGGCGGATTCGGGGCGGCTGGTGTTATGGGATAAAGTGTCAGAATGTGCGTCTTGCAGGCGATGGGCTTCGTGGTGGTGGGTACACTGGCGCCGTTGCACACTTCGGGGCGCAGGACGCGCCTTGTCATGGTTTTATTCTGGAGAGTGAAAGAGATGCGTCAAAAAGGCTTTACCTTGATCGAGTTGTTGATCGTTGTGGCAATCATCGGCATTTTGGCCACGATCGGTTTGCCCATGTACACCAAGCACCAGGCCAAGGCCAAGTTTACGGCGGGGCTGGCTGAAATCAGCGCGTTGAAGGCCGGTTATGAAGACGTCATCAACCAGGGCACTGTGCCCACTGTGTCGTTGATCGGTGGCAACAGCCCCACTGCCAATTGCAAGATCGACGTGACAGGAGATGTAGCCTCGGGCGCCGGCTCCATCAGCTGTGAAATCCTCGATGCGCCTGCGCCCGTGCTGGGCAAGACCATCACCTTGACCCGCAACGCAACCAGCGGATGGACCTGTGCTACCACAGCGGATCCGCAGTACGTTGCCAAGGGCTGCTCTGCCAACGGCGCGTGATGGCGCCGGGCGGTGAGCGAGTCAGTTGCTGCATGACCAATGCAGTGCTAGCTTTAGCCCACCGCCCGTGTAGCTCAGCCGGTAGAGCAGCGCACTCGTAACGCGAAGGTCGCAGGTTCGATTCCTGTCTCGGGCACCATTGACCGGTCTCATGTAGTGCCAAGCAGTTTCATGAGATCTCATTAAGCCCGCCTAGCGCGGGCTTTCTCTTTCATGCGGTGCCATCCGGTTTCATCCAAGCGCTTGTCTTGTGAGTACCTCCCTGAGTACCATTCCCTAATTCAATAATCTATGGGTACTCAGCATGGCTTTGACGGCTCTGCAGGTGAAGAATGCTGCGCCTCGTGAGAGGGACTATGGCCTTGCCGATGGCGGTGGCTTGTTCCTTTGGGTGCGGGCGGCAGGCGGCAAGTCTTGGCGTTTCCGATTCCGTCTGGATGGCAAGCAGTCTCATATTTCCCTTGGCACCATCGACAAGGTGACCCTCGCTCAAGCGCGGCAGCTTGCTTCTGAAGCTCGCCAACTTGTGGCGCAAGGACGGCATCCTGGGCTTGAGCGGAAGGTTGTGCGTGCCCAGGCGGCAATCTCCCGCGCTAATACGTTCAAGAGCCTTGCGCTGGAGTGGCACCGACATAAGTCGTCACGGTGGTCGATAGGTTATGCCAGTGATGTTATCGAGGCTTTCGGGTTGGACATTTTCCCCAAGGTGGGAAGTTTGCCGTTGACCGAAATTAAACCCATGCAATGGTTACAGGTTTTTCGCCACATAGAGTCGCGAGGTGCCTTGGAGAAGCTGCGCAAAGTTCGCCAGCGCTGCCAAGAGGTCTACCGTTTCGCGATCGCCACTGGGCGTGCTGAGTACAACCCAATCGCAGACATCGGAGGGGCACTCCAGACCCCTACCTCCCGGCACTATCCCTTCTTGCCTATTGGAGAAATTCCGGAGCTCATAAACAGTATTCAGGCGTGTCCGGGGCATGACGTAGTCAAGATCGCCACTCGTCTGTTGATTCTCACGGGTGTTAGAACGGCTGAGTTGAGAGGTGCTCCTTGGTCGGAGTTTGACCTCAACAACTCGCTCTGGCTCATCCCTGCTGTGCGCATGAAGATGCGTCGCGCTCATCTAGTTCCGCTCTCCAAACAGGCTGTGGCTGCATTACGTGAACTGGAGAGTATTACAGGCGGTTACACGCTCGCGTTCCCTGGGCGCAATGACCCGGCGAAACCTATGAGCGAAGCTGCAATTAACCAGTTACTGAAGCGCTCAGGCTACGACGGTCGTGCCACAGGCCATGGGTTTCGTCACACGATGTCCACCACTTTGCATGAGCAGGGGTACTCCAGCGAGTGGGTCGAAACTCAGTTAGCGCATGTGGATAAGAACAGCATACGCGGCACCTACAACCATGCTCAGTATCTGGAGGGGCGACGAGATATGCTTCAGTGGTATGCCAACCATCTGGATATTTTGCGACCCAGCAATACGCAGTCCTCCATTAAAAGCATGGAGGAGGTCGTATGAATGCTGACGTGATACGCCTGACTGATTTGGTGCCGGAATACGCTCGCCAATATAAAACTGGACCTAAAGAAGCTGAATATGCTCTTCATGAACTGTTTTTAGATTTGTATACCGAATACCATGTGAAGCGTGAAGAAACGGTGATTCCCAGTCACATATTATGGGTAGGTAGTGCAGGGAGCTCAAAACTTGCAGTCAAGAGTTATAAGCTGTTCTTTAATGGGCTAATTGAGTATTTTAATAATCTATTCAATCCCCTGCCCGAGATTGATGATGGTCTCGTCCGCTGCTACTGCGTAAGCGATAGTGAGGCTAAAGATATCCCGGCAGGAATTTTTTATTTGTCTAGGACGTCCCTTAGTGCATGGGTTCTTAATGCGGGTATCGAGCCTCCAGAATTCATATCAGGCAGTAATGCAGATCAAGAGACGAAAGTAACTGAAGGGGCGAAAGAGTTTAAGACGATAGAGCTAGGATACATTAGTAAGATTTTCAGTGGATTAGTTGAGCTCGTTAAGGAGGTTGATAAGGCTCACTCTGTGCAGTCACTTGATGATGCAGGAAGGAGGCGTGCGGATGCTATCAAGCGTGGCGCATCCAGACTCAGCAATCCGTCGCGTAAGAACTTTGACTTGTACTCCGCCCTAATATCTCTCGCTGAAGATGCTGGAGTGGACATGCCAAAAGACCATAAAACGTTGAGGAAGTATATGCTCGCCCAGTCTAAGTCAAATAGCGCCAATAAATCCTTATAACGAAATTTGGGATTCCCCTTGAGAACTTGGGGATTCCCATGACTCCTAATTTGAGGTGCCATTAAATCCCTAGCCATCCAATCCGGTCCTAAGGAGACCCGTCCAGATGGCTAATCAATCTGTCTCACCTCTACTACTTCGCCTGCCTGGTGTCTGTGCCTTGGTCGGGCTTAGTAAGTCTCAGATCTATCGGCTGATCCGGGCCGGCGAATTTCCTTCTGGTGTTTCCCTTGGCGCGAACTCAGTGGCTTGGCCTGCCGAGCAAGTTTACGCGTGGGTGGCAGAAAAAATCAGCGCATCTACTTCTCAGCGATGACTACAAATATGTCACTCCCTAGCCGTATGTTGTCCCTGCTGGAGGAAAACCGAAAACGTTCTCTAGCGAAGCCGAAAGAGGTCAAGGTAGATGATGTTGACGCTGCTAATTTACTACCTAACTGGTCCGAGTCAGTTCGTCGTGTTCCTAACGCCGCTCTCCGCTCAGCGTTATTCGGTGCAATTGGGAAAGGACACAGGCCCTACGTTGAGCAAATGGAAATTAACGCCTTAGGTGGAATCAGCATCTTTTATACAGGTGCGCTACTTGATCAAGGTGATCTGAATGTGTGGGAAACCGTGTTGCACCTAGCGCGTATGCAGGAGCTGGGTTCTGAGTGTCGGGTCACTGCATATCGCCTTTTGAAAATTCTCGGTAAAACGGATACAGGGAAAAATCGAAAGATTTTAGATAAATATATTAGTAGGCTCAAGGCTACTGCCTTGCAGGTTAAAGTGGGGAAGCATTCATATGAGGGTAGTTTGATTCATGAGGTTTACCGTGCTCAAGATGAGCGCAGTGAGCGTATATATGTAATTCGATTGAATCCTAAGCTTCATGTACTATTTAAAGGGGACCAATACACCGATGTGAATTGGTCTATTCGTCAAGCGCTAAATGGAAAGCCGCTTGCGCAATGGGTGCATGGTTTTTATTCAACGCATGCAAGACCCTTCGATTATAAGGTCGAGACGTTGCACCAACTATGTGGAAGCCGTGCGAGCTCTTTATCTGATTTCAAAAAGGATTTGCGGCGGTCTCTTGAAGCTGTCGCGTATGCAAGCACCGCAGAGGGGCAGCCATTTAGCTATCTTCTGGAGGGAAATCTGGTGCAAGTTAAAACTACTCCAAGCGCTTCTCAGCAGCGCCATCTGGCGAAAAAGCGCTAATACCGTTCCAGCCCCCTATTTTTTGCCGTTCCAGCGCCCCCGACCTTACCGTTCTAACACCCTAGGCTACCGTTCCAAGCCCCCGGCGATACCGTTCCAGCACCCATGATGTACCGTTCTAGCACTCCTTGAGTTCGACTGTGAAATCGCTCTCTAGCCCAGCAAGGGTAAGGGATGCAGCGATTTTTACTGAGTACACTAATCTGTTATTAATCAATTCTAATCACTGCCGTTTCGGTTGAATCCATGAGGTTTTCAAGGATGAACCACGAACCATTGCCTAGCACTTGGGTTATCGAGGAGGCGCGAACGTTTATGAGAGCTGCTCAGATACTGGAGCAAAGGGCTACTGATGACCGCGATCTGAATCTGTTCTGGCCAGCCGTTATGAATTCGGCGCTCGCCTGTGAGCTATTTCTGAAATCGTGCTTGGTGGAGGCTGACCCCCGACATCCGAGAACTGAGCATGACCCCGAAGGGCATTTGCGGCTCGCTGTGCGGATGCCTGGAAATGGTCATGGCCTGGCCGATCTGTACAACGTCATTTCGCCTGAGCTGACCAATCGACTATGCGAAGTATCAGAGCGTATAGCGCCAGATTTCCCCCTAGAAAAATGGATTAAAACAGCCTCGAAGCTATTCGTCGGAACTCGATATCCGTACGAAGCGAACTCCGTCCAAAGCGTGGATTTGGAGGTGCTGAAGCTTGCTCCGCATTTAGATTGCGTGCTGTCGGAGATGACGCGGTGAGCCCTGAATTGGGCCTATAACAGGGTATGAAAACTGCGAGTGCGCTCGGCTTTAAGGGCATGTCTGACGGCAGAAGCTGTTTCGTCGCCCCCAAGAGCCCAGGAGTCCATCAATGCGGTGACTTGATCCAGCCGGTCCTG
Source organism: Pseudomonas sp. 910_23 (assembly GCF_052850795.1). Taxonomy (NCBI): domain Bacteria; kingdom Pseudomonadati; phylum Pseudomonadota; class Gammaproteobacteria; order Pseudomonadales; family Pseudomonadaceae; genus Pseudomonas; species Pseudomonas sp. 910_23. The sequence goes on from NZ_VXCZ01000020.1 coordinate 123,733, forward strand.
CATCAATCGGACCTGTTCTTGGTCTCTGTAGGCGGCTCTCAATGCCACGTCGCGGTCTTGGTCAGAAATGGCAAGGACGTCACGCAGGCTTTCGACTTCTTCATCGTGCCGCTTTGTGATTTCAGAGATATGGCCACGGTGGTGCAGCTCTGCCTCTTTGAGCGCGTCGCTGTGTTCCTTCAGCAGAGCTTTATGCCGCTCGACACTGGCGTTGAGGGTGGCTTTGAGCCGCGCTCTAGATTTTTTGCTTTCCAAGAGCATCACTGCCAAGACACCAATCACAATCACTGATATGCCGATCACGAAGAGCAAGCTGCTGCTGATCCACGTAGGGTCGATGTTTATTCTCAACGCAGATAGACCTCTGTAATTTCCGGCCGGAAGTGGCCCATTTCCTGTGAAACCACCGCCAGAGCCTGTTTTCGCGTTAAGTGGCGTTGCAATGTCGCCATGCGCTCTTGGGCGTAGGTATGCCGCAGTCCATGTGCGCCGTTCGACCAGCCGAGCGCTCCTTTGGAGGCTGCACTAACACTTTTGCTCCAGGGCTGACCGCCGCCAATCCCGTAAAACTGTTGGTAGTTGATTCCTCGATCTTTAACGATTCGTGGCTCTGCCAACCGTGTTCTTTCCAACCGTTGGGCTAGGGGAATCGGAATACGTACTTCGCGGATTAGCCCGCCCTTGCCGTGGACGGTATAGCTGATAGTCGTCTCGCGAATCCCTGAAAACTTCATTCCATGCGCCGGACGTTGATCCGGCACACGTTGGTGCGTTCTGCGAAGGCCGAGTAACTCATGAGCACGAAGGCCGGCGGCGTGCGCAATCTCTGTCGCCAGTGCGTTATGCGGAGCTTGGCGAGCTGCAATCAATGTCATTTGCTCGCGGTTGTATGCTCTTGCCTGATCAGCAAGCCTGCGACCCAAAGTGGGATGGTTTGTCGTTCCCATGCGGCTTGTCGCGGTGCTCCTGATTACCTCCAAAGTTTGTCCTGGTGGTAGCTGATGAGTGACATGCTGCATCATGGCTTGGAGGGCTTGGCGCTCCATGTCCAAGGTTTTCTGACCAACGACGGTTGCACGTTGCTGGAGGTATTCAAGAGCACGAGCAGGTGTCATTTCACGGAGGCTGCCTAGTCGATGCTCTTGAAGGTAACTGGTAATGCGCACCAAACGTTGCTCATAGTTGCGAACGGTGCCGACTGAGCGGATGTGGGTGCCTTGGAGGCTTTTCATCACGGACGCGGCTTGTTTCGCAGGCTTGGCAAACTTAGCCATTCTGGCGATTCCGATGTAGCCATCGGTGCACTGTCGAGCGTTGGATCTTGATGCCTTTCTCCGCTATCCAGCGTTGCAGTTCGCTGCCATTGCAACCTGCTGAATCAAGCTGCAACAGCTCGTACTTGTAGTTATCCAGCAATGAGCGACGTTGGGCATAGGTTCGGGGTTTTCTCCGAATCCTAGATTCGGCCTTGAGGCGTGCAGTAATGCTCTGCGCATCGAATTCGCTCATGGGATTCTCTCTATCAGATGTAAGAACTCCTGACCGTTGCCGGTTCAGCGACACACCATCCGTAGATGGTTCGTTGTGTGCCTGTTCGCCCCCCTTTGCATCAGATGCCGGCGGGGACTGTTCGCGCCTACTCGGAGTCTCCGAGTGAGTTCCTGAATGTCCGCTCAGGTTCGGTTGCCATTAGGTCTGGCTGACCATGCTGGGTTGTTTTTTCTCCTTAGGTGATTGTGCGTTGATGGTTCCGACACGTAGTCGGCGTCAGGCCGGTCACACACGCGATGACGCAGGTGTGGCCGATGGGCAACTGTCCGCGATGACGCAGGCCGAGCCCACTGCCACTGTCCCAGCCCATGAATCACACGGGTAACGGGACTGCCGGGCAGTACGGTTTGGTGCCTGATCAGCTTACGAAAATGGGGATTGGCAAACAACGCAATGTCGCTGCGTTGTTTTTGTTGCGTCAAATCTAAATGGTCGAGCGCGCCCGCTATGTAAAGCGCCTTTTAGGCGCGTTACATAGCGGGCGCAGAGGCGCCCAAAAGTGCGGCGATAGTAACTACATCGGGTTGAGTGGAGATGCAAAAGGGGGATCGATAGGCTGGAGGTTATTCAGCCCTATTACCGGAGAGATGTGAGCATGAAACTGAGGAATTTTCTGGATTCAATGCACCTACGGATGCCTCTTGTCACAAAGTGCGTAGGCAGGGCAGGCGTTGTCCTCGGACCAATCCTTGGCCTACTGCACTTGGTCGCTGCGGCAGTTATGCCGCCATACGGTCAGCACGTGGTGGAGCAGTACGATGCCGTTCAGCGCACAGGCGATCTGTTGGCAGCGCCGGCGGCCCAATATTTCATCCTGCTAGGTTTCGCACTGTGTTTGCTCTGGTTGGGCTTGTGGGCCGCCAGAATTGGTCTGGCCCTGCGTAACTGGATAATTCGGCGGCGGGCAGCCTAATGAGTGTAGCGACGGCAGAGGACTTTGCTGGGTTCAACTGGGTGTTCGGACTGTGGGAAAACGTGGCACTGACGATCATGACCGCTACCGAACCATTATTTGTAGCACTCAATGAGACGAGCACTGAGCTAATCGGAGTCGTGGGATTTGGCTGGTTGCTGCTGGTTGTGCTGCGTCTCGGTGAGAGTGCGAGCCGTACATTCTTTGCAGGTATCTTAATTTTCCTGGTTCTGGGGTACGGCATGCGGCCGGCGACTGTCACGCTTCCGAGTGGTGCATCAGTGCAAATGGTCGAGGTCCAAGCGGTTCCGCTTAAAATTGTCATGGCGATACACGTGATGTATCGGCAGGCATTCGATCAGGTTTTGAGCGACCAGACAGTGGCCGGCACAATCGTCCCGGCGCAGGCGGCAATCGACAATATGGTTGGGCGCTCAGCGGATGTGTTCGCGGGTAGCGATCTGGCCAGGCTTATCAGGGATTACAACGCAAGTTGTGCCCCAGCACCGGCTGAGCTAGCAGGGCCCGAGCATGCAGCCAAAGTGGAGGCATTACATGCCATTGGCTTGATGGGCGGTGGCGGCCTCGGGATTCCGGATAAAGAAGTCGGTCTCATTGCGCAGGCACGTACCACTCTTGGTGGTACGTGGACTTACGTGTTTGGTTCGGCTGAGGAAAATGGCGGTTGGGGCGCCTACCTGCTGGGCGGCGGAGCTGCTCGAACTGGTTTGGAGCACATGCTCGACCAGAGAGCCATCCAGTCACGCCGGGAAGCCGGTATCCGTGCTTTGGAGTCTGCTGGCCCGTTCATGGGGAGCAATTATGCATTGCCGACGCAAGCACACTGGGCTGCAAGACTCGCGGGTCAATCGGAGGCAACTCCATCCTATTTGCCGATCAGCAAATTACCAAGTCAGAAATCGTCAATTGTCGGAGATGATCAAGGAATCATGTTTCGACCATCCAGCTGTGTCGAGGCTTACCAGATTGCGCAGATGGGGGCGGAGCAGGCCTATCAAGCATTGCGCGAATCAGGTGAGGTCATCGCGGGTGGGCAGCGAGTCAGCGCTGAGGTGGGAGCCGTAAGTACCGCAGTGGCGTGGCAACGATTCATGGCTCGTTCTTTAGAGAGAACGACAGGCGCATCGCATGAGGGCAGCGAGGTCGCCGGAGGGATCTTGGCCGCCGCTCAAATGTTCAAAAATTTCAGTGGATGGCTGGATCTGCAAACGCTCCTGCCTGGATATGTCATCATGCCGGCTTGGTTATTTTGGATTGTCTTAATCCTCGCCCCGCTTTTCCTGCTGCTAGCACCTCTGCGGGGAGGTAAGATACTTGTTAATTGGTTTTCTCTGCTTCTTTTGCCGGTCATCGCGATGATGACCGCGCAGATGATCACTGTTGCGATCTCGCAAACCATGGCCGCTGTAGCTGTAGCGCAGGCGGGAGCTGCCAGTGGGTGGACTGGAGTAGGGGCTGATTACGATGGGCTTCGTGGTTTGATGTCAGCCGTAGCTGCTGTATCGCTTGGCCTCTCCACTTGGGTTACTTCGAGTATGCTTGGTGTTTCGTTGGGAGGGCTAGCAGGCAGCCTTTCAGGCGCTGTGGCTACAGCTAGCGATGCTGGTCGCTTCGCCATGAAAGCGGTTGGCGTCGCCATGTTGGGTTCAAGGTTGGCGGGGATGGGAACAGCTGCCTCGTCTGGACGTGGAAGTGGTTCAAATCTTCAGAAAGGTTCTGGAGAATCTCCATCAGTCCCTCGGCCTGCTAATCCGGTAGGGCCTAGCTCGATTCCACCGCCTCGCCCCAGTCAGGGGGCGCGGCGGTCGCTAAACCCTCCGAAACCTAAAAAATAGAGTTTGGGCAGGAGGGGCGGCGTTGACCGCCCTGGTGCAGATGATGACGTCACAGTCAGTGGGGCTCATCTGCACAAGCCCCCATTCCTCAGGCAACAAGCGCAGCCTGCATACCCTCGCAAACCTCCGCTTTCGCATCGCCTCGGTATCTAGCCGCACAGCTTTACCATTGGCATGCAAGTGAGCCACTTCAGATCGCCTTTAAAAAGTCCCACGAAGCCTAGCGCTACCTTCGATATGTCCGCCGGCCAACTAACGGAGTCACTGCCGCACCAGTGACAGATCATTTGCGATCACAGGCGAACCGTTGAGGTTCATCCTTATATCCTGCGGCGCCTCGTGGTATCGCCTGCGCACCATGGGGCTCCTAAAAAAATCATCACGGCATCCCCAGTTCCCAGCAGGGGAACTGAGCATTTTTTACCGGAGTGCCATGACACGCCCTGAGGAAAGGTAACTTCAGATTCACATGAGCGTGGAGGTGGGTATGAAGCAGATGCTGGTCACTGTTGTGTGCGCTGGGGCGGGGTTTTATCTGGGGGCGCACCGTTTGGTTCCCCTATGGCTGATCATCGTCCTGGCGGTGCTCGGTGCAGGGTTGTGGGGCTTGGCCGAGTGGCTTGAGCGGCTGGACTCTAAAAGCGAGCGCAACCCATGATGTGCGCCGATCTTCAAGAGCTCGTTGTGCTCTCCGCAATGTTTCCCTCCTGGTCGTGGAAGCAGGCGACAGCGCGTCGGGTCATTGTGGCGTCGGAGGGTTCTGTGATCCGCCTGTACTGGATGCCGGCGCTCTTATGCCTGGACGAATTCCGCAGCCAACTATTTGTGCAGCAGCTCAATGCATTTGGTTCGGGCCGGGGCATTGGCGAGGATTAAATAGAACAATGGCATATTGTGGTAAGGAGCGTGCAGGGTGAAGAAATGGAAATTGGCTTTACTGGCGATGGTATCAGCGTCCGTAACTGGATGCTGGCAGGACGATTACGCGTTCGAGGGAAGGTATTTCGCCACTGAGGGCGAGGAATGCACTACGCCGTCCAGCGTCATAGATCGAGAACAATACTTTTTGGAGATTACCAAGCAGGTTCACAACGGTGTCGCTTCGTATACCGCTAAATTTCCAATCGCTTCAAGGGCCGGAGCCCCTATCACGAGTGCCCAAAGCGCATCTGCAACGGACGAGCATAAGCTGACCTTCAATTTCACTAAATCGGAGGTGCCTGGCGTGTTTACGGGAAGTCCAGCGGTGGATATTGTAATCACCGTGGTTCCGAACAAAAGCAAGCAAGGGCATCTC
>NZ_VXCZ01000021.1:0-120726 GCF_052850795.1 Pseudomonas sp. 910_23
GAGGCCAGTCCAAGCACCTCAAACTCCAAGGCTCAGTACACCCAAACCTCCACCCGCCGATTCTTGATCCTACCTTCGTCCGCGGTATTCGCCGCCACCGGCATTTGCGCGCCAAACCCGCGAATATCCTTGAGCACCACGCCGCTCTTTGCCAGCTCGCGGCGCACCGCCATCGCCCGTAACTTCGACAGCAACGCCGCACGTTGCGGATCGTTCTTGGTATCGCCAAAGCCCACCAGCGTGACCTGCTTGTTCAGCTTGCCGTGGCTTTTGATATAGGCCACCACCCGCTGCAAATCCTGGCGTGCCTTGTTGTCGAGGCTGGCGCTACCCTCTTCGAAGCGAAAATTTACCGTCAGGCGCTGAGCGTCGCGGGCGATGGCCTGGTAGTCGTCAGGCATTGACGGGCGAGGTGTCACGCCGATCGCCTGCACCTGCTGGGCGATAAACCCATTGGCCGCCACAATCGCCTGGCCTTTACTGGATTGGGTAAAGTCCACCAACGCCTTGGCCCACGGATTGCGGGAGGAGGGCGGCAGATAAAAGAACAGCCGTCGCGACAGCGGGTAATCTTCGGTGGCGATGAGGCTGGTCAGCGGCAACATCGGTTGCGAGGCGCCATCGGCAATCGCCACTGCTTTAGCCTGACGCACATAGGGCAGGCCGATAAAGCCGATACCCTGGGGATCCTGGCTGACTGCGTCGGACAGTTGTTCGCTGGATTCGAAACGCTTGGCTGACGGCGCGAGCGGCTGCTGACGTCGGCTCAACACCAGTTCCCTGAAGGTGTCGTAGGTGCCGGACTGATCATCACGGGCATATAAATGAATGGCACCGCCACTCCCGCCCAATGCCTCCCAGGTGCTGACTTCGCCGTTGAAGATCTGGGCCAACTGCTCGGTGTCAAGAGTATTGAGTGGGTTGCGTGGGTTAACAATGATCGCCAGGCCATCAATGGCGATGACCTGTTCGGCATCGGGGCTTTTCAGGTCGCCCAGAGGTTCAAGGTCCACCAGTTCGCCGTCCTTGATCGGGCGGGACGCGGCGGCGAGGTCCGCGCGGGTATTTTTCAGCGCGGCAAAGCCGGTGCTGGAACCGTGGGCCGCGACTTCGATGGTCACCGTCTTGCCTTGGCGCGTCGTGCCGACCACGCTCTGTTCATTTGCCCCGGCGCCCGGTTCGCTGCGCACATCCCGTAAGCCTTGATGCTCCATCAAACCCATGACCAACGCCGGGCCGAGTGCCGCGCCAATGGTGTTGGAGCCCTGGATGCGCAGGGCGGGACCTTGGCCGGGGACGGGAAGAGGGGCTGCCACGGCGGGGAGGGCGATCGCAATACACAGGAACAGAACGCGCAGCATCATGCCGGCACCTTCTCAAGCCAAAGGAAGTGCCGCGAGATTAAGTCAGTTGGGTTGCAGCAATGTGACTGATGCATCGCAAGGCTAAATGTGGGAGGGGCCAAGCCCCCCTCCCACATTTAGATCTTCACCAGGCTTGCTATCAGCTCAGTTCCAACCAGATCGGTGCATGGTCCGACGGCTTCTCCAAGCCACGCAAATCGTAATCCACCCCGGCATCCTTGACCCGTGGCACCAGCCCGGTGGACGCCATGATCACGTCAATGCGCAGCCCGCGCTTGGGCTCATCCTCAAACCCACGGCTGCGATAGTCGAACCAGCTGAAACGGTCGGTCACGTCCGGGTTGAGGTGGCGGAAGCTGTCCACCAGGCCCCAGTTCTTCAGGCGCTCCATCCACTCGCGCTCCTCCGGCAGGAAGCTGCACTTGCCGGTTTTCAGCCAGCGCTTGGCGTTATCGGCGCCGATACCGATGTCGCAGTCTTGCGGGGAAATGTTCACGTCGCCCATCACCACCAGCGCCTGGTCGTTGCTGAACTGGCTTTCCAGCAGGTGCTGCAAGTCTTCATAGAAGCGCTGCTTGGCCGGGAACTTGGTGGGGTGGTCGCGGCTTTCGCCCTGGGGGAAGTAGCCGTTCATGATGGTCACCGGGTGGCCATTTTCATCGGCGAAGGTGCCCCAGATAAAACGACGCTGGGCGTCTTCTTCATCGCTGGCAAAACCTTTGTGCAGGGTCAAGGCCGGCTGGCGCGAGAGCAGGGCCACGCCGTAGTGGCCTTTCTGCCCGTGGTAGTACACGTGATAACCCAAAGCCTGCACTTCGGCCAGCGGGAACTGATCATCGTGAACCTTGGTTTCCTGCAGGCCGATCACGTCAGGTTGATGCTTTTCAATCAGCGCCGCCAGCTGATGAGGGCGAGCACGCAGCCCGTTGATATTGAAGGAGACGATTTTCATGGTCGGCAGTCCAGTCTGGCAAAAGGGCGATGCTAGCCGACAAGTCGGACGGGGGCCAGCGTGGCGGTAGGGTGAATGCGCTGCTAATGTCTGGGAACGACTGGAGCTGCACAGGTTCGTACCCATAAGAACGCCATGTTTGAGTGGCGCCCAGGGAGATTGACTGTTATGCCAGACACTTCGACGGCCACTGCCGAAATCCGCCTGCTCAATAGCGGTTATTCCCGTGAAGCGCGATCCCTGCTTTACCAGGCGTATCGCCATGAACCGACCTTCGCCTATATCTTCGAAGCCGAACGGCCGGGTTATGAACAACGGGTGCGCGCCACCGTGCGCGAATTGGTCAAACAGCACTTTTTTCAGAAGCTTCCCGCCATCGGCCTGTTCGTCAACGACCGGCTGATCGGTATCGCCCTGATTGCGCCGCCGCAACGACGCCTGGGCATCACCGAGAGCTGGGCCTGGCAGATCCGCATGTGGCTGAGTACCGGCGTGCGCGGTACCCGGCGTTACCTGGAATACCATCAGGCAGTCCTGGCGTGCCTGCCCAGCGAGGCCGTGCATGTGCTGCCGTTGCTGGGCATTCACCCGCAGTTCCAGGGCCAGCATCATGGTGAGCAACTGCTTGAAGCCGTGCACAACTGGTGCGCCGACGATCCGCACTCCTCAGGCGTGGTGCTTGACACCGGCAACTCCCGTTACCTGGATTTCTACAAGCGCCAAGGCTATGAGGAGATCGGTGAAGTCGCCGTAGGGCCGGTGCTGGAGCATGTGTTTTTCCATCCCAATCCCCAGGCGTTACATCCTGCAACGTCTTAGGACAGAATTATTCAGACAAATCCGAGTTCAAAGTCCCTCCCTAGCTCGTGTAGCATCCGCGCCTATGAAGTATCCAGGAAGATTTACCAGCGGCTTGATTCTGCTGTTCACAAGCTGCGGCGCATTGGCGCAAAGTGAACTGGACGTGCGGATCAAACCCTCAAACGACGCGCTGAAAGCCAACATCGAAGGCTATATCGGCGGGGTTGGCGATCGTGACGAAGAAGCCTTGCTGCGGTTCAGCCGTGGCGCCGAGGAGCAGGCGCGCAAAGCCGCGCAGGCACTGGGCTTCTATCAGCCACAGATCGCCAGCGAGGTGAAGGGCGGCAAGAATCCGCGCCTGACCCTCACCATCGACCCCGGCGAACCGGTGCATTTGCGCGACGTGACCATTCGGGTCGATGGCCAGGCCGCGAGCCTCAAGGCCTTTCGCGTACCCGCCAGCGACGACCTCAAGCCCGGTGCCGTGCTCAATCACGGTCATTACGAAGACGCCAAGCGCCTGATCCAGAACCAGGCGTCACGCTACGGCTTTTTCAGCGGGCGCTTCACTAGCCAGAAGCTCGCGGTTGATCCTCAAGCGGGCGTGGCCGACATCGAACTCATTTACGACAGCGGCCCGCGCTACAGCATGGGCAAGGTCAGCTTCAGCGGCGACACGCCGTTTGATGAAGAACTGTTGCAACGCATGGTGCCCTTTGACAGTGGCACGCCGTACGACTCCGAGCTGGTCGCCGAACTCAACCAGAACCTGCAAGCCAGCGGCTTCTTCGAAGGCGTGCGCGTGGACGCCAGCCCCACGGCCGCCACCAACGACGTAATCCCGGTCGCCGTACAATTGGAAACCCGCAAGCCCCGCACCATGGGCCTCGGCCTGGGTTACTCCACCGACGTCGGCCCACGGGGCAAAGCCAACTGGACGCGGCATTGGGTCAACCCCCAGGGCCACAGCTACGGTTGGGAAGCCGAATTGTCGGCACCGCGGCAGAACGTCGGCCTGTGGTATGACATCCCGCTGGACCCGCCGCTTACCGACAAATTGCGCTTTGCCGGTGGCTATCAGAATGAAGAGATCGCCAACACCGACACCTTGAGCAAGCTGCTCACCATTGGCCCCGAATGGCACAGCAAGTTGCCCAGCGGCTGGACGCGGGTGATTTCCCTCAAGTACCAGCGTGAGGAATACCGCCTGGGCAATGACTCGGGGCTGAGTAACCTGTTGATGCCGGGGGTGAGTTATTCCTACCTGCGCAGCGACAACCGTATCGACCCGCACCATGGCTATCGCCTGATGTTCGACACCAAGGTCGCCAAAGAGGGCCTGGGGTCTGACACCAACCTGCTTTACGGCACGGCCACGATCAAGGGCCTGACCACCTTGTGGGACAACCACCGTTTTCTGGGGCGCGCACAATTTGGCGGCAGTGCTACCAACGGCTACAAATCCGTGCCGCCGTCGTTGCGCTTCTTTGCCGGTGGCGACCAGAGCGTGCGCGGCTACGAGTACCAGACCCTGTCGCCCGAGAACGATCGTGGCGACCGTATCGGTGGTCGCTACATGGTGGCCTTGAGTGCCGAGTATCAATACTCCATCACCGATAAATGGCGGATCGCGACCTTCATCGACCAGGGTAACTCGTTCAACAACCTGGACCTGCCGAGCCTGAAAACCGGCGTCGGCGTCGGCGTGCGCTGGGTGTCGCCGGTGGGGCCGATCCGCCTCGACCTGGCCCATGCCCTCGAAGATCCGGGCGGCGTTCGCTTGCACTTTTCCATGGGGCCTGAGCTGTGATGCGTGGTTTGAAGATAGCGGGGCTGGTGCTGGTCGCCATCCTCGTGTTGCTGTTGTTGGCGCTGTGGTCAGTGCTTGGCACCCAGGCGGGCAGTCGCTGGGCCTTGGGCCAGGTGCCAGGTTTGAGCGTGGAGAATTTCCAGGGCCGCCTGGGCGGGCGGTGGAGTGCCGATCATCTGCTGTGGCAGCAGGACGGCAGCCGCGTCGAGCTGAATGCGCCGACGTTTGACTGGTCGCCCGGCTGTCTGTTGCGCATGACCCTGTGTATCAACCGACTGGACGTGGAACAGGTCAGCCTGGAATTTGCCCCCAGTGCCGAAGAGAGCAGCAGCGGGCCGATTCAGCTCCCCGACCTGAAACTGCCGGTTGCCATCCAACTGGGCGACGTTCGCATCGGTAGCCTGCTGTTCAACGGCAGCGAAGAACTCAAGGGCCTGCAACTGGCGGCGCACTGGACCACCGCTGGTATGCAGATTGACTCGGTACATTTGCAGCGCGATGACCTGGTGCTCGACCTTGCCGGCCTGCTGCAACCTACCGGCGATTGGCCGCTGAATGCCACCGGCAACCTGAGCCTGCCCTACGCCCCAGGCGGTGCACTCTGGAGCGTCGCGCTCAAGCTCGACGGCGACCTGCTCAAGACCCTCAAGCTCGACGCCGACAGCAGCGGCTACCTGCCGGCCAAGCTCAAAGGCGAGCTGCAACCCCTGGCCGAAAACCTGCCGGCGCAGTTGCACATCACCTCCGAGGCGTTCAAACCCAGCGCCGACCTGCCTGACACCTTGCAACTCAACCAGTTGGACTTGAGCGCCAAGGGCAACCTGAAAGATGGCTACCAGTTGCAGGGCAAGGCCGTGCTGCCAGCGGAAAAAGGCCCGGTGGATTTACTCCTGCAAGGCAAGGTCGACGCCAAGGGCGCGCAGATCGCCGGGCTGGACCTGAATGCCGGTGACCAGCAAAGCCTCAAGCTCAGTGCCAACCTGGACTGGCAACAAGGCTTCAGTGCTGACGCCAAAATCGACTGGCTGGACTTCCCCTGGCATCGCCTCTATCCCGTCATCGACGAGCCGCAAGTGGCATTGCGTACCTTCAATGGTGAAATCTCCTATAAGGACGGCAATTACCTGGGCAACCTCAAGGCCGACCTTGATGGCCCGGCGGGTAAGTTCAATGTGGTCACCCCCTTCAGTGGCGACCTCAAGCAAGTCTTCCTGCCTGAGTTGAAACTGACGGCCGGTCAGGGCAAGGCCGAAGGCCACCTGAACCTGCAATTTGCCGACGGTATTGCCTGGGACACCGCGCTGGACCTGTCGGCACTGAACCCGGCGTACTGGGTGGCCGAGTTACCTGGCACCCTGGCCGGACCGCTGCGCAGCAAAGGCGAGTTCAAAAATGAGCAACTCAAGCTCAACGTCGACCTCGATCTCAAGGGCCGCCTGCGCGGGCAAACCGCTGTGCTGGCGGCCAAGGCCGAAGGTGCAGGCGAACAATGGACCCTCGCCAACCTAGACATCCGCTTGGGTGACAACCGCATCAACGGCAGTGGCAGCCTGCAACAACGCCTGGCCGGGCAGATCGACATCAAGCTGACGCGCCTGGCCCAGCTTTGGCCGCAACTGCGCGGGCAAATCAATGGGCGTGTCGATGTGGCCGGCACTTTGAAGGCGCCGCAAGGCAAGCTCGACCTCAAGGGCCAGCAATTGGCATTTGCCGACAATCGCCTGCAAGCCCTCAACCTCGACGCCAGCCTCGATAGCGCCCAACGCGCCAAGCTCGACCTGAAGGCCAGCGGCATCTACGCCGGCGAAACCCAGGTCGGCAACCTGACCGCCAGCGCCCAGGGCGATATCAAGAACCAAAAGGTCCAACTGGACCTGGCCGGCCCCCTGGTCAAGCTGGCCCTGGCATTGGATGGCAACCTCGATAAAAACAACTGGCGCGGGCGCCTGGCCAGCGGTGACGTACAAGCCGGCGGCCAGGACTGGCGGCTGCAAGCCCCGGCGAAAATCGAGCGCCTGGCCGATGGCAAGCTGACCTTCGGTGCGCACTGCTGGGTCTCCGGGCCCGCCAGCCTGTGTGGCGAAGACCAGCGCCTGATGCCCGAACCGAAGCTGCGTTACCACCTCAAGCAATTCCCCATCGACAGCCTTGCGGCATTTTTGCCCAAAGACTTCGCCTGGCAGGGCAAGCTCAATGCTGACGTACAGCTCGATTTGCCGGAAAGCGGACCCAAGGGCGTAGTGGCGGTAGATGCCAGCGGCGGCACCTTGCGCGTGCGTGACAAGGGCCAGTGGCTGGATTTCCCCTACGACACCCTGAAGCTGGAAACCACCCTCAACCCCAAGCGTATCGACACCCAGCTGAATTTCCGTGGCGGCAAGCTTGGCGAGTTGTTGTTGCAGGCGCAGATAAATCCGCTGCCGAACAATAAGCCGATCTCCGGCAATTTCAGCCTCACCGGCCTGGACCTCGCCGTGGCGCGGCCCTTTGTGCCGATGGTGGAAAAGCTCACCGGCAAGCTCAACGGCAGCGGGCGTATTTCCGGCGGTTTGCTTGCGCCGCTGGTCAACGGCAACCTGAACCTGGTGGACGGTGAAGTCTCCGGGCCCGAGTTGCCCATCAGCCTTGAGGGCTTGAACCTGCAGGCGCAGATCGCCGGCGAAAGCGTGCAGCTCAACGGTGGCTGGCGTAGCGGCAAGGCCGGGCAGGGTAGCCTCACGGGCCAGATCGACTGGGGCCGCGCCCTGGTGGTCGACCTCAGCCTCAAGGGCTCGCAACTGCCGGTCACCGTAGAACCCTATGCCAAGCTGGAAGTGGCACCCGACCTGAAGATCAGCCTCAAGGACGACAAACTGGCGATTGCCGGCAAAGTGCATATCCCCCGTGGCGATATCACCGTGCGCGAGCTGCCGCCTTCGACGGTCAAGGTCTCTGACGACACGGTAATCATCGGCAGCCAGACCGAAGAGGGCAAAGCGCCAATGGCCATGGCCATGGATATCGACGTGGAGGTGGGTGAAGACCAGCTCAACTTCGCCGGCTTCGGCCTGACCGCCAAGGTCCAGGGCCATGTGCATATTGGCGACAACATGGACACCCGTGGCGAGCTGTGGCTCAACGACGGCCGTTACCGTGCCTACGGCCAGCGCCTCAACGTGCGCCGCGCGCGGCTGTTGTTCGCCGGGCCGCTGGACCAGCCGTTCCTGGATATCGAAGCGGTGCGCGTAGTGGTCGAATCGTCCCGCACCGTGACTGCCGGTATTCGCCTGAGCGGCAGCGCCGAACAGCCGGCCACGCAGATTTTCTCCGAGCCGGCCATGGCTCAAGAAGATGCGCTGTCGTACCTGGTGTTGGGTCGTTCGCGCACCAACACTGGCGAAGACAACAACATGCTCGCCGAAGCCGCCCTGGGCCTGGGCTTGATGGGCAGCGCCGGTGTGACCTCGGATATCGCCAATAAGCTGGGTATCCAGGATTTCGACCTCGACACCCAGGGCACCGGTAACAGCACCGCGGTGGTGGCCAGCGGCAAGATCAACGAGAAGCTCAGCCTGCGTTATGGGGTCGGGGTGTTTGAACCGGCTAACACCATTGCGTTGCGCTACCTGCTGAGCAAGAAGGTGTACCTGGAAGTGGCCACGGGCGTAGCCAGTTCTCTGGATATCTTTTACAAACGCGATTTCTGATCGGTACGCGGTAAAAAATGTGGGAGGGGCGGTGCGACGATTCGACTTGCTCCTCCCACATTGGTTTTCATTTCACTCCAGCCTTCGGTCAACTACCAAGCAACCTAATTATTCCATTTGACATTCGCTGCCTAAGCAGTAACATCTCGTCACACATTCACTGCCTAGGCAGTAATAAGGTGACTTTCGATGCCTCACTTCACCCCCGATAACTTCCACAACTGCCACCTCGGCCTGTTGCTGGGCCGCGCCGCGATTCTCAAGGACCGCATCATCGACACCCATATGGAACCCCACGGCATCACTGCCGCGCAGTTCAAGGTGTTGATCATCATGGCCCAGTTCGGCGTCGACACCCCGGCCGAGCTTTGCCGCAACCTGTCCCTGGACAGCGGTTCGATGACGCGGATGCTCGACCGGCTGGAGCAAAAAGACCTGCTCAGCCGCAAGCGCTCCGAGCTGGACCGACGCCAGGTGCAGTTGGTGCTGACTGCCGAGGGCCAGCGCCTGGCGGACATGCTCCCGCACATCGGCGCCCAGGCCCTCAACCAACTGGCCGGCGCGCTTGAACCGGGCGAGTTGGAAACCCTGGAGCGGATCCTGAAGAAGATACTGATCGCTGCGGGTGACCCCATCACGATCCAGCGGGTAGGTAGATCATGAACACACGCGCACTCAGCCTGGTGCTGGCGGCGATGACGTTGGCCGGTTGCGCCAATTACAGCGGCCTCGACACCCAGGGTCAGCGCCTCGACGCCAACACCCTGCAAACCGGCAAATCCCTCAGCGGCGTGACGCTGTCGAGCGCCGCCTGGCCGGCCGCCGACTGGTGGAAAAGCCTCGGCGACCCACAGCTTGACGGCCTGATCCAGGAGGCCCTGCAAAGCAGCCCCGACATGCAAGTCGCCGACGCCCGTGCCCACCAGGCCGAAGCTGCGGCCTATGCCGCCAACGCCGCCCGTATGCCGACCGTGGATGCCAGCGCCGGTGTAAGCCGCTCTCGCTTGGCCAAGGACCAGGACCCGCGTGGTCAGGGCGATGCCTATTCGACGGTGCGCAACATCGGCGCCAGCTTCAACTACAACTTCGACCTCTGGGGCGGCCAGCGCGCAGCCTGGGAAGCCGCGTTGGGCCAGGCCCGCGCCGCCGAAGTCGACCAGCAGGCCGCGCGCCTGACCCTGGCGGCCAACGTGGCCAAAGCCTACAGCGACCTGGGCCAGGCGCATATCGTGCGTGACCTGGCTGTCGATGACCTCAAGCGCACCCGCCAGATGCTCGACCTGAGCAAGCGCCGCCTGAGTTCCGGCATCGACAGTGAATACCAATACCAGCAGACCGAGAGCCTGGAAGCCAGCTCCCAGTCGCAACTGATCGACGCGGAAAAACAACTGCAAAGCGCCAAGATCGCCCTCGCCGTATTGCTCGGCAAAGGCCCGGACCGTGGCGACGAGTTGGCGCGCCCAGCGGTGCTCAAACCCAGCGCCGTCGCGGTGCCCGCGGTGTTGCCTGCCGAGCTGCTCGGTCGTCGCCCGGACCTGGTCGCCGCACGCTGGCGAGTGGAGGCGGCGAGCAAGAACATCGACGCGAGCAAAACCCGCTTCTACCCCAACCTCAACCTGAGCGCGAGCGCAGGCGCCGAGTCGTTGCTGGGCGATGCGATGTTCGGTTCGGCCAGCCGTTTCTTCAATATTGCGCCGACGATTTCGCTGCCGATTTTTGATGGCGGCCGCCTGCGCGCCGACCTTGACGCCCGCGACGCCGACTACGACCTGGCCGTGGCCCAGTACAACAAAACCCTGGTGCAAGCCCTGGGTGATATCGGCAACAGCCTTTCGCAGCTGCGCGACACCGGCCGCCAGATCCAGGCCCAGCAACATGCCGCTGACATCGCCCAGCAGTCCTACGACACCGGGGTGCAACGCTACAGCTCGGGCATCGGTAACTACCTGGATGTGCTCAGCATCGAGCAGCAACTGCTGCAGGCCCAGCGTCAGCTGGCGACCCTGAAGGCGGCGCAGATCGATCTGTCGATTCAACTGATGCAGGCCCTGGGCGGCGGATACAACGCCAGCAACGTGGCCGCGACCACCCCC
Source organism: Pseudomonas sp. 910_23 (assembly GCF_052850795.1). NCBI lineage: Bacteria > Pseudomonadati > Pseudomonadota > Gammaproteobacteria > Pseudomonadales > Pseudomonadaceae > Pseudomonas > Pseudomonas sp. 910_23. The sequence continues at coordinate 10,707 of NZ_VXCZ01000021.1, forward strand.
GCCACACGCACGGAATAATTTGAGGTATTTGTCATGGCCACTGCCGACAGTAACAACGCAACTGAACAACCCAAAGACAACAACCCACGCAAACGCAAAGTCATGCTCATCGGCCTGGCGCTGATCGTCATCCTCGGTGTGGTAGGCGTGTGGGCCTGGTATGAGTTCTACGGGCGCTTCAACGAGAGCACCGATGATGCCTACGTGAACGGCAACGTGGTGGAAATCACCCCACTGGTCACCGGCACCGTGGTCAGCATCGGCGCCGACGATGGCGACCTGGTGCATGAAGGCCAGGTGCTGATCAATTTCGACCCCAACGATGCTGCCGTCGGCCTGCAAAGTGCCCAGGCCAACCTGGCCCGCACTGTGCGCCAGGTGCGCGGCTTGTACAGCAATGTCGACGGCATGAAAGCCCAGGTCAATGCGCAGAAGGCCGATGTGCAAACGGCCCAGGACAACTACAACCGGCGTAAGACCCTGGCCCAGGGCGGCGCGATCTCCCAGGAAGAACTGTCCCACGCTCGCGACAGCCTGACCGCGGCCAAGAACGCCTTGACCAACCTTGAGCAACAACTCAAAACCACCAATGCCCTGGTGGATGACACGGTGATTTCGTCCCACCCCGACGTGCAAGCCGCCGCTGCACAACTGCGTCAGGCCTACCTGACCAATGCGCGCAGCACCCTGATTGCGCCGGTCACCGGCTATGTAGCCAAGCGCACCGTACAACTGGGCCAGCGTGTTCAACCGGGCACCGCGCTGATGGCCGTGATTCCGCTGGACCAGCTGTGGATTGACGCCAACTTCAAGGAAACCCAACTGCGGGATATGCGCATCGGCCAGCCGGTGGATATCGAGTCGGACATCTACGGCAGCGACGTGAAGTACAGCGGCACCGTCGACAGCCTCGGCGCCGGCACCGGCAGCGCGTTCGCCTTGCTGCCCGCACAGAACGCCACCGGCAACTGGATCAAGATCGTGCAGCGGGTACCGGTGCGCATCCATATCAACGCTGAAGAGTTGGCCAAGCACCCGCTGCGGGTGGGCTTGAGCACCGTGGTCAACGTAGACCTGCACGACCAGAGCGGCCCGGTGCTGGCGCAACAGGCGCCGCAAAAGGCCTCGTTCACCACCAGCGTGTATGACCGTCAATTGGCCGAAGCGGATGCCATGATCAATCAGTTGATTCATGACAACAGCGTCGCCGCTCCCAAGGCTGCGCAACGCTGATGAGCAATAACGCCTCGTTCACGCCACCCAGCCTGTTGATGGCCACTATTGGCCTGTCGCTGGCGACCTTTATGCAGGTGCTCGACACCACCATCGCCAACGTGGCGTTGCCGACCATTTCCGGCAACCTGGGCGTGAGTTCGGAGCAGGGCACCTGGGTGATCACCTCGTTTGCGGTGAGCAACGCCATCGCGTTGCCGCTCACCGGCTGGTTGAGCCGGCGCTTTGGCGAGGTGAAGCTGTTTCTGTGGGCGACCATCCTGTTTGTGCTGGCTTCGTTCCTGTGCGGGATTTCCACCTCGATGCCCGAGTTGATCGGCTTTCGGGTGCTGCAAGGTTTGGTCGCCGGGCCGTTGTACCCGATGACGCAGACGCTGTTGATCGCGGTCTACCCACCCGCCAGGCGCGGGATGGCCCTGGCGTTACTGGCAATGGTCACGGTGGTGGCACCGATTGCAGGCCCTATCCTTGGCGGCTGGATCACTGACAGCTACAGCTGGCCGTGGATCTTTTTCATCAACGTGCCCATCGGTATCTTCGCGGTGATGGTGGTGCGCTCGCAATTGAAGAAGCGTCCGGTGGTTACCAGCTACCAGCCGATGGATTACGTTGGTTTGTTGAGCCTGATCGTCGGGGTCGGCGCCTTGCAGATCATCCTCGACAAGGGCAATGACCTGGACTGGTTCGAATCCAATTTCATCATCATTGGTGCGGCCATTTCGGTGATCGCCCTGGCGGTGTTCGTCATCTGGGAAATGACCGACAAGCACCCGGTGGTCAACCTGCGGCTGTTCGCACACCGTAATTTCCGTATCGGCACCATCGTGTTGATCCTGGGGTATGCGGGCTTTTTCGGCATCAACCTGATCCTGCCGCAGTGGCTGCAGACCCAGATGGGCTACACCGCCACCTGGGCCGGGCTGGCGGTGGCACCGATCGGTATCCTGCCGGTGCTGATGTCGCCGTTCGTAGGCAAGTACGCGCACAAGTTCGACCTGCGCTTGCTGGCAGGCCTGGCGTTCCTGGCGATTGGCCTGAGCTGCTTTATGCGCGCCGGTTTCACCAACGAAGTGGACTTTACCCATATCGCCATGGTGCAGCTGTTCATGGGTATCGGCGTGGCGCTGTTCTTCATGCCGACCTTGAGCATCCTGATGTCCGACCTGCCACCGCACCAGATCGCCGACGGCGCCGGGCTCGCGACCTTCCTGCGCACCTTGGGCGGCAGCTTCGCGGCCTCGCTGACCACCTGGATCTGGATCCGTCGTGCAGACCAGCACCATGCCTACATGAGCGAGAACATGACCACCTACGACTCGGCCACCCGTGATGCCTTGCAGGCGCTGGGCGGGGCAGGGCAGAAGGCGTACACGCAGCTGGACCAGATTCTCACCAGCCAGGCGTACATGATGTCCACCGTGGATTACTTCACGTTGCTGGGGTGGATGTTCATGGGGTTGATGTTGCTGGTGTGGCTGGCCAAGCCGCCATTTACCGCAAAGGCAGGGCCAGCAGCCTCGGGCCACTGATAGCCAAGGCTGAAATGCAATCAAACTGTGGGAGGGGGCTTGCCCCCGATGGCGGTGGGTCAGTCAACACATCTGATACTGACCCACCGCCATCGGGAGCAAGCCCCCTCCCACAGTTTAATCTCTGTTCACATTGACCAGTGGTGTTTGAGAGTCAGGCGCCAGGCAGTGCCAACTGCGGGTTGACGAAATCAAACGCCGTCAGTTGAAACCCTTGCTCATCCACCTGCAATGCCCACCCTTGCTTGTCCCAGTCCCCCAGCACAATGCGCTTGGCCGCCTGGTCGCCGATCTGCAACTTATGGATCGCAGGGCGGTGCGTATGGCCGTGGACCAGGGTGTGCACGCCGAACTGCTGCATCACCCGCGGCACTTCTTCGGGCGTGACATCGACAATGTCGTTGGCCTTCATGCGCACTTGGGCAGAGCTTTCGCTACGCAGCTTGCGCGCCAGTCTGTGGCGCGTGCCCAAAGGCAGGTGACGCAGGATAAACAACACAATCGGGTTACGCAGGATGCGCCGCAGCTTCATATAGCCAAGGTCGCGGGTGCAGAGGCTGTCGCCGTGCATCAGCAGCACAGGCTCGCCATACAATTGCACAACACTCGGGTCCTTGAGCAAGGTGGCGCCTGCCGCTTTGCAGAACGCCTTGCCGATCAGGAAATCGCGGTTGCCATGCATGATGAAAATCGGGGTGCCGCTGTCGCTCAGTTCACGCAACGCCGCACAGATGGAACGCTGGAAGGGGGTCATGCCATCATCGCCAATCCAGGCTTCGAAGAAGTCCCCCAGAATGTACAACGCCTGGGCGCCACGGGCGCGGCCGTGGAGCAGATCCAGAAACGCCCGGGTGATGTCCGGGCGCGTATCGATCAGATGCAAATCTGAAATCAGTAATATCACCCAACGATCTCGGCTTTCTCGACGATCACGTCTTCGGCTGGAACGTCCTGGTGACCGGCCTTGGAGGTGGTGGACACGCCTTTGATCTTGTCGACAACGTCGGTGCCTTCGGTGACTTTACCGAACACCGCGTAGCCCCAACCCTGCACGTTCTTGCCGCTGTGGTTGAGGAAGGCGTTGTCGGCGACGTTGATGAAGAACTGCGCGGAGGCCGAGTGCGGCTCCATGGTACGGGCCATGGCGACGGTGTACTTGTCGTTGGAAAGGCCGTTGTCCGCTTCGTTCTGGATGCTTGGGCGCTTGTCTTTCTTTTCTTTCATGCCAGGCTCGAAACCGCCGCCCTGGATCATGAAGTTGCCGATGACACGGTGGAAAACGGTGTTTTCGTAGTGGCCGGCTTTCACGTATTCGATGAAGTTGGCGACGGTGATCGGCGCCTTGTCGGCGTTCAGCTCGATGACGATGTCACCGTGGTTGGTGGTCAGTTTGACTTGAGTCATGTTCACTACTCTTTTCAGGGAATTCGTGGGTTTGGGCGCCTGGGCGCCACGACCGGTTTGGCCAGGCTTGGGCCAAGACGCGCAGTTTAGCGTGCCTTGCAGGAATTTCGAGGTGGTTTTTTACCGCGCCTGTCATTAAAGCAGCAATTAAAGCAGCAGTTTTCGACCGCGCTCTGTCAGGTGGTTGACAGCTTCGGCTATGATAAGCCCTTTGTTTTATCTGGCCTGACCCGGCCACGAACCTGTCTGTTCAAGGATCCTATGAGCAAGCCCACTGTCGACCCTACCTCGAATGCCAAGGCCGGACCTGCCGTCCCGGTCAATTTCCTGCGCCCGATCATCCAGGCGGACCTGGATTCGGGCAAGCATACGCAGATCGTCACCCGCTTCCCGCCAGAGCCCAACGGCTACCTGCACATCGGTCACGCCAAGTCGATCTGTGTGAATTTCGGCCTGGCCCAGGAGTTCGGTGGCGTCACGCACCTGCGTTTCGACGACACCAACCCGGCCAAGGAAGACCAGGAATACATCGACGCCATTGAAAGCGACATCAAGTGGCTGGGCTTCGAATGGTCCGGTGAAGTGCGCTATGCCTCCAAGTATTTCGACCAGTTGTTCGACTGGGCTGTCGAGCTGATCAAGGCCGGCAAGGCCTATGTGGACGACCTGACCCCGGAGCAGGCCAAGGAGTACCGTGGCACGCTGACCGAGCCGGGCAAGAACAGCCCGTTCCGCGACCGTTCGGTGGAAGAGAACCTGGACTGGTTCAACCGTATGCGCGCCGGCGAGTTCCCGGACGGCGCCCGCGTGCTGCGTGCCAAGATCGACATGGCCTCGCCGAACATGAACCTGCGCGACCCGATCATGTATCGCATCCGCCATGCCCACCACCACCAGACCGGTGACAAGTGGTGCATCTACCCCAACTACGACTTCACCCACGGTCAGTCGGACGCCATCGAAGGCATCACCCACTCCATCTGCACCCTGGAGTTCGAAAGCCATCGTCCGCTGTACGAATGGTTCCTGGACAGCCTGCCGGTACCGGCGCACCCGCGTCAGTACGAATTCAGCCGCCTGAACCTGAACTACACCATCACCAGCAAGCGCAAGCTCAAGCAACTGGTGGATGAAAAGCACGTACATGGCTGGGATGACCCGCGCATGTCCACGCTGTCGGGCTTCCGTCGCCGTGGCTACACCCCGGCGTCGATCCGCAACTTCTGCGACATGGTCGGCACCAACCGTTCCGACGGTGTGGTCGACTTCGGCATGCTCGAATTCAGCATCCGCCAGGACCTCGACGCCAACGCCCCCCGCGCCATGTGCGTGCTGCGGCCGTTGAAGGTGGTGATTACCAACTACCCGGAAGGCCAGGTCGAGAACCTCGAACTGCCGCGTCACCCACAGAAAGAAGAGCTGGGCGTGCGCAAATTGCCGTTCGCCCGCGAAATCTACATCGACCGCGACGACTTCATGGAAGAGCCGCCCAAGGGCTACAAGCGCCTGGAGCCGAACGGCGAAGTGCGCCTGCGCGGCAGCTACGTGATCCGTGCGGACGAAGCGATCAAGGACGCCGATGGCAACATCGTCGAACTGCGCTGCTCGTACGATCCGGACACCCTGGGCAAGAACCCTGAAGGCCGCAAGGTCAAGGGTGTGGTCCACTGGGTGCCGGCCGCTGCCAGCATCGAATGCGAAGTGCGCCTGTACGATCGTCTGTTCCGCTCGCCGAACCCCGAGAAGGCCGAAGACAGCGCGAGTTTCCTCGACAACATCAACCCTGACTCCCTGCAAGTGCTCACTGGTTGTCGTGCCGAGCCATCGCTTGGCGACGCACAGCCGGAAGACCGTTTCCAGTTCGAGCGCGAAGGTTACTTCTGCGCAGATATCAAGGACTCCAAACCTGGTGCTCCGGTATTCAACCGTACCGTGACCTTGCGAGATTCGTGGGGCCAGTGATTCTGTTTAAGGAACTGTCGTGCTAACGATCTACAACACACTCAGCAAGACCAAAGAAGTCTTCAAGCCGCTGGATGGCAACAAGGTGCGCATGTACGTGTGCGGCATGACCGTGTACGACTACTGCCACATCGGCCACGGCCGCAGCATGGTTGCCTTCGACCTGGTGACCCGCTGGCTGCGTTTCAGCGGCTATGACTTGACCTATGTGCGCAACATCACCGACATCGACGACAAGATCATCAACCGCGCCAACGAAAACGGCGAGTCGTTCGACGCGCTGACCGAGCGCATGATCGCTGCCATGCACGAGGACGAGGCGCGCCTCAACATCCTCAAGCCGGACATGGAACCGCGTGCCACGGACCACATCCCTGGCATGCACACGATGATCCAGACCCTGATCGACAAGGGTTACGCCTACGCCCCAGGCAATGGTGACGTGTACTACCGCGTCGCCAAGTTCATGGGCTACGGCAAGCTCTCGCGCAAGAAGATCGAAGACCTGCGCATCGGCGCGCGCATCGAAGTCGACGAAGCCAAGCAGGACCCGCTCGACTTCGTACTGTGGAAAGGTACCAAGCCCGGCGAGCCAAGCTGGGAATCGCCGTGGGGCCCTGGGCGTCCGGGCTGGCACATCGAATGCTCGGTAATGTCCACCTGCTGCCTGGGCGAGACCTTCGATATTCATGGCGGCGGCAGCGACCTGGAGTTCCCGCACCACGAAAACGAAATCGCCCAGAGCGAAGCCGCCACTGGCAAGACCTACGCCAACGCCTGGATGCACTGCGGCATGATCCGCATCAATGGCGAGAAGATGTCCAAGTCCTTGAACAACTTCTTCACCATCCGCGACGTGCTGGAAAAGTACCACCCGGAAGTGGTGCGTTACCTGCTGGTGTCCAGCCACTACCGCAGCGCCATCAACTACTCGGAAGACAACCTCAAGGACGCCAAGGGCGCCCTGGAGCGTTTCTACCACGCGTTGAAAGGCTTGCCAGCGGTGGCACCTGCTGGTGGCGAAACGTTCGTGGCACGCTTTACCGAAGTCATGAACGACGACTTCGGCACGCCGGAAGCCTGCGCGGTGCTGTTCGAGATGGTGCGTGAGATCAACCGCTTGCGTGAGACTGATCTCGACGCGGCAGCGGGCCTGGCGGCGCGCCTCAAAGAACTGGCCAGCGTACTGGGTGTGTTGCAGATGGAAGCCGATGACTTCCTGCAGGCCGGCGCTGAAGGGCGTGTGGATGCGGCGCAGGTGGATGCGTTGATTCAGGCGCGTCTGGCTGCTCGGGCTAACAAGGACTGGGCGGAATCCGACCGTATCCGTGACCAACTGACCGCGATGGGTGTGGTGTTGGAAGACGGGAAGGGTGGGACGACGTGGCGGTTGGCTGATTGACCGTTGAAAGCTGCATGCTGAATAAAAAACGCCCCGACTGGTTCGGGGCGTTTTTTGCATATTGCTAAGTTTTTCGAATTAAACCTCTATTCGTGTCCAAGACCTGCATAGTCAGAGCGGAGGTCTCACCGAACACGGCTCTGAAATTTTTCCTGCTTGGTATTGGCAGTCTTCTATCAACGTCCCGTCTCGCCCCCACTGCCGTGATTGTCCGTTTCTCTCGCCGTGTGCGTATTCGGTAGAATAAAGTTGAGTTCCATCCTCAGACCAACCTTGCATCTTTCCATGAAGTTTTCCATCTTTATAGATTGAGTGCTTTCTTTTTTGTCCGTTGTCATACCATTCTATGTCGTCGCCTTGGCGGTTATGATTTTCGTCTTGTTCCCATTGACTGACTTTTATGCCGTCAATGTTCCATTCGTGGCTTATTCTAATGCGCTGATTTTTATAGAGTGTTTGTGATTCGGTCTCGCCGTTTGCGAAATATTTGACGTCCCAGCCATCCAACTGCCCACGGTCATAATCTTGTATATTTTTTAGTGTGCCGTCTTCATAGTAATAATTTGATATTCCTGAGCGACTGCCGTCTAAGTATTTTTCCATGGATTCAGGATTTCCGTTAGCGTACAGTTTGACTCTTGGGCCATTTAGCACTCCATTTACATAATGCTCACGGATCTTGATTTTTCCTGTCAGGTCGTAAGTTATGTACTCGCCGTCAGTGATAATTCCGTTATTGTAATTTATGGATTTTTCAATTTTTCCGTTTTTGTGGCGAACAATGCTTTTTCCTTCACGTTGCCCCTGCGCACTCATTTCAATAGAACTCGAAACCATGCCGTTGCTATGAAACGTGCGGAATTTATGGATGAATTTGCTCGCAGCATAGTCTTCATTGTCGACGAATCCATCGGCCGCAATCTTCTTAGTTTTTTTATCGTAGATATATACTTTCCAGGCTTTTAGTTTTTGGTCATAAGTTTGGGGTTGCTCTATGAAAAAAAGACTGCGCGCAGCTGGAACGGGTCGGTAATTCTTGTCTAGGTACATTTTTCCATCAATTAGCACATCTGTGAGTGATCTGCATATTTCACCCGTGCAGGTAGCGAATTTGGTTGCCATCGGTATTTTTCGATCACAATCGTGATGTGTGATAAATAGTGCGGCTCCATCATCAGCGTATTTTTTGATTTTCTTAACTTCTGCTAGGAAATTTTCGACAGGAACGCCGATGGAGTCCGGTGTGATATGCAGTTTAGAAGTGCCACAACTGTGTTCTGTCGAAAGCGTCAGACGAACTGCCGCCATGAGCTTTACGCCGAAAGAGTCCGTGGTTTCTGTATCCATGTCGAGATAGGTTGCATTCATTTTTATATTTAGGATTGTCGATAAGTGAGTCTGTTCGGCTTGAGCGTATATTGCATTCGAGATGAGTGCTAGTGTCACTAAGAATTTCTTATATTCGAATTGCATCCCGATTGTCCATTAATTGACTTGTATAGAGAGGGTAAAGTTTTGGGTGGCGGCTGTGCGTGACTTCGATTTACGTTTGAGTGGAAGGTGTGCCCGCTAGAAACGCTCAATGGAGTATCGGGCACCAAAGAGAAGACTATGGGTCAATCGTTGACTACAAAGAAGAGAGGGTTTCTGGCGCGGACGTAGGATGTTTCTTTGGAAAATATGTCACGGTGCTTTACGTTGTTCGTGCTTGCGGGTGTTCAATAGCTGACGGTAAAAGGGGGGGCTACTTGTACCAACATAGCGGCATCCCTCATCACTTCTACCTTTGAACACCGTTCAATTTAGGGCTGCTTCTTTAGGTGGACACTGTGCGTCTAGAGTTTAACCGAGCTGCGAAACCCGGTCGCTGAATTTGCAGCGACCGCCAAAGATTAGGCGGCCATTTTCTGAGCGGCAACCCTAAAGAACTGTAGGGCGTTTCCTTGCAATGGGCTCCGAAGTGCTGCTGAGTTTATATGCACTACCAGTCGTGTAGTTATGAACAGTCGCATGGTATTCACCGTTCTTGAAATGCAGGGCAACTCCGTCATCCAGCGCGTAGGCGGGGCGTATGTTTTTAAGTCGAACCAGTTCAACGAACGTAGATTCTCTTCCCGCCTCTGAGCTGAAGTGCGGGCACAGCGCGCCAGGGAGAAAACCCAGCCCGTCGATCAGCGCATATACGCCCCCTGAGTCGGAATGCCCGTGGTCGAACCAGCAGATGGCGCCGGCACTGACGCCGCAAAGCACTTTGCCGTGTTCCTGGGCTTGCTTCAAAAGGGCGGTCACGTCAAATTCACGCCAGATGGCCAGCAAGGCTCGGGTGTTGCCGCCGGCCACGTAGATGATGTCAGCCTGTTCAAACAGCGCGGCAACATGACCCGGGGCTGGAAAAGGCGGAATGAAAAACGTCAATGGCACAACGGTGCAGCCGGCGCTTTGGTATTTGAGCGTGAAGTCGGCAATCTTCGTACGGTCATCGCCATTGGCGGTGGAGATATAGAGCACCGTGGGCTGGGTTTTGCCCGAGGAAGCGACGATATATTCGTCGATGCGGGTCATGCGCGTCGTGTCCTCGCTGGACTCGCCGCCGATGACAATGATGTTTTTATCCATGGTGAACTCCTGTCTCAGCACAGCGGGCATACCCAGGTCTTAGGACATTTCCCAAAATGCCCGTAGGGTTTGACGCTCATTCCATCCTAGCTTTAGATGGTTGCCACGACCAAACCCAAGACGAAACTGGCGGTGATTCAAATGGATTGTATTTTCTGCAGCATTGTCCGCAAAACTTCCCCGGCCCATATCCTGTGGGAGGATGATCAGCATATGGCGTTCCTGTCGATCTTCCCTAACACACCGGGTTTCAGCGTGGTGATTCCAAAGCAGCATTACGGCAGCTATGCGTTTGCGCAGTCGGATGAAGTGTTGGCAGGGCTCGCGGTCGCAGCAAAGAAAACCGCACAACAGATCGATCGCGCATTTCCCGATGTGGCGCGTACGGGGATGATTCTAGAAGGGTATGGGGTGGACCACCTGCATGCGAAGTTGTTTCCCATGCATGGGACCGGGCAGGACAGTACATTCAAGCCAATGAGTTCGAAGGTGGAGAAGTTTTTCGAGGCGTATGAGGGCTACATCTCGTCCCACGATTTTGTGCGGGCGGATGATGCCGAATTGGCGGAATTGGCGGCAAGAATCCGATCCTTCGCCTAGAACCCATCCAACTGTGGGAGCTGGCTTGCCTGCGATAGCGGTGGGCCAGCCAACCTCTTCAGTGACTGATCCGACCTCATCGCAGGCAAGCCAGCTCCCACATTTTTATGTGCCTGCCTGAGAGGTCAGCGGCGGCTGCTGACTTCAGCCGGCACATCGTCACCGGCCATGCGTTTGCGGAATAGGGCGGTTCGCGCCAACAGCAGTGTGGTGACCGGCACGGTGATCGCGAGCAAAACCGGAATCAACCACCCGTGCAACACCGGCCCGGACTTGAGCACCGAAAAATAGATAATCGACGCCAGTGCCACGCACCATGCGCCCAATGTCGAGGCGAGTGCCGGCGGGTGCATGCGTTGGAAAAATTCCTTCATCCGCAGCAAGCCTATCGCGCCAATCAAGGCGAACACGCTGCTGAGCACCAGCAGCACCCCCACTATCACTTCAACCCATAACGGCATCATTCAATCACCTCCCCACGCAGCAGGAATTTCGCCAGGGCAAACGAGCCCACGAAGCCGAACAGCGCGATCAGCAGCGCCGCTTCAAAGTAGGTATCACTGGCATAGCGAATACCCAGCACCAGCATCATCAGCATGGCCAGGATGTACAGGTAGTCCAGCGCCAGGACTCGGTCCTGGGCGGACGGGCCTTTGAACAGGCGGATCAGGGTCAGCACCATGGCCAGGGAGAACAGGAACAGGCTGGCCAGGATCGCATTGGAGAGCAGGGCGCTCATTCGAAGATCTCCATCAGGGGCCGCTCGTAGGTGGCTTTGAAGTGCTGGATAAACAGGGCTTCATCGTCAAGGTCGAATACGTGCAGCAGCAAGATGCTACGGTCCAGCGCCAGTTCCGACCAAATGGTGCCGGGGATCACCGTGGTAATCATCGACAGCGCGGCAAGGCCGTTGGGGCTGTGCAGGTCCAGGGGGATCTTGATGAAGCGCGAGCGCGGCGGGCGTGTGCCGCAGGTCAGTACACCCCACGCCACTTGCAGGTTGGAGACGATTACGTCGCGGCCCACCAACAGGAACAGGCGCAGGATCACGCCAGGGCGACGCAGGCTGATCGGCTGCGGGCGCAGCGGCGCCATCAGCAAAGGCGCGAGAAAGCCCAGCAGTGCGCCCAGCAGCAGGTTGCCGGGGCTGATCGACAGGTTCAGCAGCAGCCACAACACCCACAGGGCCAGCGACAACCAGGGTGCAGGAAACAGGCGCTTCATGGTTGCACCTCCAGCGCGGCGGCCTTGGCTTCAGGGCTTGGCACGGGCCGCGTGGCCATTACCGCCATCACATAGCTTTCCGGGTTGTTCAGGCTCTTGGCGGTGGCCAGGGTGTAGCGCATCAAGGGTTCGGCCTTGAACGTCAAGGCGATGCTCAAGCCCAGCAGCACGAAGATCGGCACGCACTCGTAGCGTCGCAACAGCGGTGATGGGCGCTCTTCCGGGGTCCAGAAGCGCTGGATGCCAAGGCGGGCGAAGGCGATCAGCGACGCCAGGCCAGACAAAATCAGTAACGCCACCAGGCCCCAGGCTGCAGGACGAATCGATTCGTCCACGGCGTTGCCCAGGCCCAGTGGGTTGATCAGCGCACTCAAAAGGCTGAGCTTGCCGATGAATCCCGACAATGGCGGCATGCCGATAATCAGCAGCGCGCAGGCGATAAAGCTCAAGCCGAGGAAGGCCATGGTCCAGGGGATGACCTGGCCGACCACGGCTTTCTGCTCATCGTCCAGGTTCACACCCGGACGCGGATGCAGCGACTCCATGGCCTTGGGCAGCGCATCAATCTCTTCATCAAGCGGCAGGTCGTTGGCCGAGCGCGAACGCTCGATCAATTCAGCCAGCAGGAACAGCGCACTCAATGCCAGGGTGGAGCTGACCAGATAGAACAATGCCCCAGCGGTCAGGCTTGGCTGGGCAAACCCTACCGCCGACAGCAGGATCCCGGCCGAGACCAGAATGCTCAAGCTCGCCATGCGCTCCAGGCGTTGCGCCGCCACCATCGCCAGCGCCGCGCACACGATGGTCGCCATGCCGCCATACACCAGCCAGTCGCCGCCAAACAGCGCCGAAGCGCCGGCCTGGCCGGAAAACAGCAGGGTCCACAGGCGTAGCACGGTGTACACGCCAACCTTGGTCATGATCGCAAACATCGCCGCCACCGGCGCACTGGCCGAGGAGTAGGCGGGCGCCAGCCAGAAGTTCAGCGGCCACATGCCGGCCTTGGCCAGAAACGCGGTCGCCAGGATCGCTGCGCCAGCGTGCAGCAGGCCGCGATCAGCCTCCGGCACCAGCGGGATTTTCAGCGCCAGGTCAGCGAAATTCAGCGTGCCGGTGACGCCGTAGATCATCGCCGCGCCAATCAGGAACAGCGACGACGCCAGCAGGTTGATCGCAATGTAATGCAGGCCGGACGACACCCGAGCACGACCCGAACCATGCAGCATCAGGCCGTAGGACGCCGCCAGCAGCACCTCGAAGAACACGAACAGGTTGAACAAATCCGCGGTGAGGAATGCGCCGTACAGACCCATCAGCTGGATCTGGAACAGCGCATGGAAGCTAGTGCCCGCACGGTCCCAGCGGGCCATCGCGAACAGCAGCGCGCTCACGCCGATGATCCCGGTCAGCACCAGCATCATTGCCGACAGTTGGTCCACCACCAACACGATGCCGAACGGCACCTGCCAGTTGCCCGGCAGGTACACACCAATCGAGCCGGGGCCGCCTTGTTGCGTCCAGTACAGCAGCAGGATTGCAATGCCCAGGCCGATCACACTGGAGCACAGATTGATCCGGGCCTTCAGCGGACGGCGTTTCTCGCCCAGCATCAGCATCAACCCGGCGGTGAGCAGCGGCAGCAGGATCGGCGCGACGATCAGTTGATTCATCCACGTCATTCCTTGGGCTCCCGGCCGTCCACATGGTCAGTGCCGGTCAGGCCCCGGGATGCCAGCAGCACCACCAGGAACAGCGCGGTCATGGCGAAACTGATCACGATGGCCGTCAGCACCAGGGCCTGGGGCAGCGGGTCGGTGTAGTGGAGCAGGTCCTGGGGCACGCCATCCTTGATGATCGGCTCCTTGCCGATAAACAGGCTGCCCATGCTGAAAATGAACAGATTGACCCCGTACGACAACAGGCACAGGCCCATCACCACCTGGAATGTCCGTGGCCGCAGCACCAGCCAGACGCCGGAGGCCGCCAGGACCCCAATGGCAATTGCGATGACTTCTTCCATCAGGCGGCTCCTTCGGTTGCAGCAACGACTTTGGGCTGGTTGCTCGGTTTATGTGCTCGCACAGATTGGTGGCCGAGGGCGGTCAGCATCAGCAGCGTCGAGCCCACGACCATGGCGTACACGCCAATGTCGAAGAACAACGCACTGGCGATATGGATATCGCCGAGCAGTGGCACGTGGAAATGCCAGGTATGGGTGGTCAGGAACGGGTATCCGGCGAACAGCGCGCCAAGGCCGGTCAAGGTCGCCGACAGCAGGCCGAAGCCCATCCAGCGCATGGGCCGCAGGCTCATCTGCGCTTCGACCCATTGGGTGCCCGCCACCATGTATTGCAGGATAAACGCTACCGACATCACCAGCCCGGCGACAAACCCGCCGCCTGGTTGGTTGTGACCGCGCAGGAACAGGTAGAACGACACCACCAGCGCAATCGGCAACAGCAGGCGCACCAGCACCGCCGGCACCATCATAAAGCCCAGCGCGGTGTCACTGGCCTGGCGCGGGTTGACCAGGTCGGTGGACACGTCCGGTGCCAATTGGCGCTGTTGCGCCGGCAACTCCATGCTTTCCTTGGACGGGCGGAAGCGTCGCAGCAAGGCATATACGGTCAAGGCCACGGCACCCAGCACGGTGATTTCGCCCAGCGTATCGAAGCCCCGGAAGTCCACGAGCATCACGTTCACCACATTGCTGCCGCCGCCTTCGGGCAGGGCGCGGCTCAAGTAGAACGAGGAGATATCGTTGGGTGTCTGGCGGGTCAGCATCGCGTAGGACAACAGCGCCATGCCGCCGCCCACTACAGTGGACAGCAACAAGTCGCGCACCCGGCGAATGCGCGCCTTGCGCAAGGTATTGGGCAATGGCCAAACCTCCTCGATACGCCGTGGCAGCCAGCGCAGGCCGAGCAGGATCAGCACGGTGGTCACCACTTCCACCACCAATTGGGTCAGGGCCAGGTCCGGCGCCGAGAACCACACGAAGGTCACGCACGTCATCAGGCCGCACACGCTGACCATGGTCAGGGCCGCCAGCCGGTGATACTTGGCTTGCCAGGCGGCGCCCAGCGCGCAGGCAATCGCCAGCAACCACAGGGTGACGAAGACGATGGAGCCCGCAATCTTCGGCCGGTCGCCCCAGGTGAGGCCACTGTTGATCATGGGGATCATGGCCCCGATCACCGCGACGATCACCAGCAGGAACAATTGGGTTTGCAGGCGCTTGGTGCTGATGCGTTTTTCGATCCTGCGCACACCGCGCATCATCACCACCAGGCAGCGCTCGAAGCCACGCTTGCCGTTGAAATAGCCGATCAGCGGCGGGTATTCGAAGCGGCCACGCTTGAGTTGCTTGCGCAGCATCAGGTACAGCACCACGCCGCCGGTCATTGCCACCAGGCTCATGATCATCGGCGCGTTCCAGCCGTGCCAGATCGCCAGGCTGTACTCGGGCAGCACACCACCGACCACGGGCAACGCCGCAGCGGCAAGGATCGAGCCCACCACCTGGGCCGGGAAAATCCCCACCAGCAGACAGGTGAACACCAGCAATTCCACCGGCGCACGCATCCAGCGCGGTGGCTCGTGAGGCGTGTGCGGCAAGTCGGTAGCCGGCGGGCCGAAGAACACATCCACGGTAAAGCGCAGGGCGTAGGCCACGCTGAAGGTGCCGGCGATGGTCGCAATCACCGGCAGGGCGATTTCCACCCATTGCGTCGACGAGATGAATACGGTTTCGGCAAAGAACATCTCTTTGGACAGGAAGCCATTGAGCAACGGCACACCGGCCATGGAGGCACTGGCTACCATGGCCAGGGTCGCGGTAAACGGGATCAGACGCACCAGGCCACTGAGCTTGCGGATATCCCGCGTGCCGCTTTCGTGATCGATGATGCCCGCCGCCATGAACAGCGACGCCTTGAAGGTGGCGTGGTTAAGGATATGGAACACCGCGGCGACCGCGGCCAGCGGGCTGTTGAGGCCCAGCAGCAGGGTGATCAGCCCGAGGTGGCTGATGGTGGAGTAGGCCAGCAGGCCCTTGAGATCGTTTTGGAACATGGCGCAGTAAGCGCCGAGGAGGAGGGTGAGGGCGCCGGCACCGCCGACGATCCAGAACCATTCTTCGCTGCCGGACAGCGACGGCCACAGGCGGGCCAGCAGGAACACGCCGGCCTTCACCATCGTCGCCGAATGCAGATACGCCGAAACCGGGGTCGGTGCCGCCATGGCATGGGGCAGCCAGAAGTGGAACGGGAACTGCGCGCTTTTGCTCAAGGCGCCGATCAGCACCAGGGCCAGCATGACCGGGTACAGCGAGTGCGCGCGAATCTGGTCGCCCGCCGCCAGCACCTGGTCCAGGTCATAGCTGCCGACGATATGCCCCAGCAGCATCACCCCGGCCAGTAGGCACAAGCCGCCGGCGCCAGTGACCATCAGCGCCATGTACGCACCACGCCGCGCATCGGCGCGGTGGTGCCAATAGCCGATCAGCAGGAACGAGAACAGGCTGGTCAGTTCCCAGAAGAACACGATCTGAATCAGGTTGCCGGAAATCACCAGGCCAAGCATGGCGCCCATGAACGCCAGGAAAAACGCGAAGAAACGCGGCACCGGATCGTCCGGCGACATGTAATAGCGCGCATACAACGACACCAGCGTGCCGATGCCGAGCACCAGCATCGAGAACAGCCAGGCAAAGCCGTCCATGCGCAACACGAAGTTCAGCCCAAGACTGGGCAACCACAGGAATTCTTCGCGTATTACGCCACCATGGGCGATCTGGGGGTAGAGCAGTGCGACTTGAATAGTGCCGACCAATGCCACCAGGCCGGCCAGCAGGGATTCGGTATTACGTGCGTTGTGCGGCAGCAAGGCCGCCAGACAGCTGCCAATGAATGGCAGAAGCAGTAGAACTATCAGGGACATAGGCTTCTAATCTGCGGGAGTTTGGGATGCATCATACGTGCCGCTTTCACGATCACCAAACGGCAAGATGTGGCAGGATCCTACAAGGTAGGCCGAAACCTCTCATTTAGCACTGGTTCAAAACCCTTGAATTGAAACGCCGACCCCTGTGGGAGCCGGGCTTGCCCGCGAGGACGATAGAGCGGGCACCACAGGGTTTGCAGGTTATCCCTGACGCTCCTGTTCCAAGGCATCTGCGAGTTCAATTGCCTTCTGCCCCTTCGTCTTCATCTCACTCACAATCACCGCCACCACAATCAACACAGCCCCGACCATAGCAATCGGCGGGAAGCGCTCCCCGGCAATTCGCCCGACCACGCCTGCCCACACCGGCTCGCCGGCATAGATCAAGGTAGCCCGGGTTGGCGACACACTCTGCTGCGCCCAATTCATCGCGACCTGGATCACCGCACTGGTCAAGCCCAGGCCCACCGCACTGAACAGCAACAGCCAAGAAAAGCCCGGCAACGCCTCGCCCATGGGCACCACCATCATGAACGACAGCACCGAAGCGGTGGCCAGTTGCACCACGGTCACCCGGCGAATATCCACCTGGCCGGCAAATGCACTGATCAAGATGATCTCGGCCGCTATTGCCACGGCACCGATCAGCGTAGCGATTTCACCTGGGCTGAAGTTCAGTGAAGCCCCCGCCGGGCCAGTCAACAGCATCAACCCGGCAAACGCCAGCATGATGCCGATGCTGGGCATCAACCCGGGGCGACGGCCCAGCACCAGCCACTGCAACAGCGGTACGAACGGTACATACAACGCGGTGATAAACGCCGACTGGCTGCTCAGGATGGTCTGCAAGCCAATCGTCTGCAAACCGTAGCCAAACATGATCGCCACCCCGATAAACACCCCGGCCTTCAATTCGAACAGGGTCAGGTCGCGCAGGGTGCGCAAGGAAAAGAACCCCACCACAATTGTCGCCGCCGCGAAGCGCAGCCCCACAAAAAACATCGGCCCGCTGACGGTCATGGCATGTTGCACCAGCAAAAAGGTACCGCCCCAGATCATGGTGATCACCACCAGGATGCATTCGGCTTTGCTGAAGCGGTTGAATCGCGAAGGGGAGGTCGGGGCTGTCATGGCGGCTCGGTCTTGCAAGGGAAAGGCACGGACCGCACAATGCGCCGCACGCTGGGCAGTATACTGCGCACACCCACCTATTGAGCAATATAGTGCACAAAGAAAATCCGCAACGGGCCTCGGTCCTGCAGCACGTCAGCCAGAACGTCCGTCGCCTGCGCCATGCCGCCGACCTGAGCCAGACCGCGCTCTCGGAAAAGTCCGGGGTCAGCCGGCGCATGCTGGTGGCGATTGAAGCGGGGGAGAAGAACGTCAGCTTGTCCACTTTGGATCGTGTGGCTGAAGCGTTGGACGTGGCGTTCAGTGATCTGATTCAGGCGCCGGATGTGCGGGACCACAGCCGTATCAACGAGCTGGCCTGGGCGGGCGAGGTTGTCGGCAGTAAGGCGGTGCTGCTGGCCAAGGCCACGGCACGGCGTGAAGTCGAATTGTGGGAGTGGCGGCTTGAACCCGGTGATCGTTATTGCCCGGACCCTGATTTGGAAGGGTGGAGCGAACAACTGTTCGTGTTCGAGGGCAGCCTGACGCTGGTGATAGGTGATCAGGAAAATGTCATCGAGGCTGGAGAGTTCTTTATGTTCGCCAGCCACCAGCCCCATGCTTATCGCAATGATGGGAACGCGGCGGTACGGTTTGTTCGAAATGTGGTGATTTGAGCAACAATAAGGGCGAACTGGCATGAGTGAATCCACCCGCGTTGCCGATGTACTGATCATCGGCGGCGGCCTGAGCGGTACGATGCTGGCCGTGCAACTGCTGCGCCTGCCGGGCACGCGGCGCATCCTGGTGATTGAGCCGCGTGCTGAGCTGGGGCGGGGCGAGGCCTACAGCGCAGTCGAACTGGGCCATACCTTGAACGGCAACGCGGCGCGCATGAGCGTCGACCCGGACAATGCCGACGATTTGACCCAATGGCTCACCGAATACATCGGCAGTGGAGGGTGGCCGGAGTCGGATCAGCAGCATGTGCCCATCAGCGAACTGTTCCCGCCACGCGGGATTTTCGGGCTGTACGCGCAACAGCGCTTGGCCGAGGCCAAGGCGTTGTCTACGTCGACCGTCGAGCATATCCGCGCCGAAGGGGTGGACCTGCAAGTCGACGCAGCCTCCACGCTGTTGACCCTCGATAATGGGGAGCAGCTGCGTGGCACTTTTGCGGTATTGGCCACCGGCATGTTCCCGGCAGCGCGCACGCCCCTAACCGAGTCCAGCGGTTTGAACGCCGCAGCCATGGACCCATGGGACGTGCAAGCGATGACCCAACTCGACCCGCAATCAACGGTACTGATCATCGGCTCCGGGTTGACCATGGTCGATGCCGTGGTGTCGCTGGAACAGGCCGGGCATCGCGGTCCCATCGAGATCTTTTCGCGCCACGGCCTGTTGCCCCATGTGCGCAGACAGCCGCCAAGTTGGGATGACTTCCTGGCCGCCGATTACAACCTGCGCAGCCCTCGGCAATTGCTGCGTGAGGTGCGACGCCAATGTCAGTTCGCGCTGGCGCAAGGCATCGACTGGCAGGCGCCGTTGGACACCGTGCGCGGGCACATCGCACGCTTGTGGAGTCAGGCCAGTGAGCCTCAGAAGCGCCAGTTCGTGCGACATGTGCGGCCATGGTGGGAAAGCCATCACCACCGCTCGCCACCGTTGAGTGCGCAGTTGGTGACGCGCTTGCAGGCAGAAGAGCGGCTGCGGATTCGCGCAGCGTCGTTCAAGGGTTTGGTGCCGTCGGATGAGGGCGTTGCCATTGCGGTGCGCTATCGTGGCGGGCAGGAGGTCACACAGGTTTCGGGAGCGGCGCTGATCAACTCCAGCGGCATCGAGTACGACTGGCGTCGTGTCGCCCGGCCATTGCCGCAACAACTGCTCAAGCGTGGGTTGATCCGGCCTGGGCCTTTGGCGTTGGGGATTGCGGCGGATGCAGCCGGCGCGGTGCTGGATGCCCAGGGCCATGCCAGCCAGCGACTGTTTGCCATGGGGCCGCCGTTGCGGGGCATGTGGTGGGAGAGTACGGCGGTGACGGATGTGGCGCTCCAGGCCAAGGCACTGGCAACCAAGCTCACACAGATCTAAATGGGGGAGGTGAGCAAGCCCTGATCCGCGAAGTGAACGTCAATGCTCAAAGCAACGAAAATCAAATGTGGGAGGGGGCTTGCTCCCGATGAGGGCGTGTCAGTAAATACATTTGTGGCTGATGCACCGCTATCGGGAGCAAGCCCCCTCCCACATGTTGATCTGCGCTTATCTTGAGGTTTTCACGAAGCCTGGCTTGAGTCCGAATACCTCAACGCCCTGGGGCGTCGATTGCCCAGTGGTCACTTTCACCCGCTGCACCGGTTTATCCATCGCCGCCCGATACTCCACCGTCATGTCCGCCTGGATAGCCTGGCTGGGAATCACGATCGCCTGGTCATTGTTATAAGTGACAATCGTCAACCGCGCACTCATGCCCAGGCGCACCCGTTGCAACTGCTGCGGTGTCAGCTTGGGGATCGACAGGGTCACCGGAAATTGCGCGCTGCCCTGGTTGTCGCTGGCGATGGCCAAGCCACTGACCACGCTGACCGAGCCGGTCAGCCGTTCGCCGTCGAAGCCATCGCCCATTACTTCCACCGCCTGGCCCTGGTGCAACTGGTTGATGTCCAGCTCGGAGACCTTGGCGACGATTTTCAGCCGCTCGATATTGGCCAGGCCAAACAGCACTTGGCCCTGGCTGACCTTGCTGCCGGCCTGCACCGGCGCGTTGTTGTTGCCACCCCCTTGGGCGTTGTTGCTGCTGCCGGGCGCGGGCACTACGATGCCGGAGAACGGTGCCTTGACCTCCTTGCCTTCAAGGAGTTTTTGCAAGGCTTCGTATTTCACCGTGGCATTGGTCAGCTCCATTTCGGCAATCTGTCGGTATTCGCCTCTGCCTTGGTCCTGGGCCTGTTGCAGTTCGCCGCGCGCCGCTGCCAGGTCGAGTTGCTGCTGTTGGGTTTGCTGCTTGAGATCGTCCAGTTCGTTGCGCGGAATGATGCCGCGTTTGAACAGGTTTTCGCTTTCGGTAAGTTTGCGCTGGGTATTGCCGGCGGTCATTTCGGCGGTGCGTAAACTACGACGAGCGCGGCTGACGGCGGGGCTGCTGTCCCAGTCCTGCATTTCCTGTACGGCACGCCGGGCCTTGAGCTGGGCGGAGAGGGCGTCGCGCAACTGCACTTCAAGAGTCGCCGGGTCCATGCGCAACAGCATCTGGCCGGCCTCGACGCGCTGGCCTTGTTCGACCAGGTTGGCCAACACGTTGCCGTCGAACGGCGCCGTCAGGGTGACGGTAGTGTCGGGCTCGATCTTGCCCACCAGGCCGATCTGGTGCACCAGCGGGTCGGGTTTTACCTCCAGCCATTGCTCGGCGGTGCTGGCCTGCTCGGCACCGCTGCGCTGGCTGAGCAGACCGATGGCCGCGCCGGCTAACAACACGATTAGGGCAACGGCGAGCAAGCGTTTTTGATTAGTAGTCATTGAGGGCGATTTCCCAACTTTCCAGCGTCATGCCCAGGGTCAGGTCGAGTTGAGTCTGGGCGTTCAAATAAGCGATCAGCGCGTTGAGCTGGGCATTTTCGGCGTTGCGCAGGTCGGTTTCGAAGCTCAATACCTGGAAGTTGGTGGAGCGCCCGGCACTGAGTTTTTCCCGTTCGATTTCGATCTTGCGCCGTGACAACTCCACGGCACGCTTGGAAATTTCATATTGGCGCCAGCGGGTGCCGAGGTCACGCACCACGTTGTTGACGTTGCGCTCCAGCTCCTGGCGCGCATCGGTAATGCGGATTTCCTGGTCCTCGACGTTCACTCGCGCACGTACCTCGGCCTGGCGCGTGCTGATGTCGCCGATGGGGATCTGCACCTGCACGCCGGCGTAGCTGTCCCAGGTACGGTTATTGTCATGGCCGTTGGCGTTGTCGGTGGCGGCGCGCACCTGGTTGGCGCCGGCGACCAGGTCCACTTGCCAGCGCCCGGAGTCCTTGGCGATCACCAGGTTGAGGTCGGCCTGTTGGCTGCCGAGCAGGGCGGCGAGGTATTCCGGTTGCTGGTTTTGCGCCAGGTTGAAGGCTTGGCGTTGGTCAATTTCCATGGGGTTGGCCTCCAGGGCTTCGGTGGCGCGCACCGGTGTCGACAGGTCCAGCGCCAGCAGGCGCAGCAAGGCCAGGCGGCTGGTGTCCAGTTGATTGCGAGCTTCTTCCACGCCCAACTGCTGGGTGGCGATGTCGGCTTCGGTTTGCACGATCTCGAACTCGGCCATGCGCCCGGCGCTGATCAGTGCCTTGTTCACGTCCAGCAAGGTGTTGGAGCGCTTGAGCGCGTCCTGCACGATCACCAGTTGTTCCTGGGCACGCAGCAGTTCGCGGTAGGTGGCGATGATCTGGCTGATGGTTTGCGCCACGGTGGCCTTGAGGTTCAGGCGGTTGGCCTGCTCGGCCAGGCGCGACAGGCGCAGCGGCGCGGTGGTGGCGTCCCAGCCGGCGCCGCGCATCAGCGGTTGGATGATGGCCAGGTCGAGCCCGTCGCTGCGGTAACGGCCGGCGCGGTTGGCGTTGTTCAACTGCTGGGTCCAGGCCATGCTCAAGCGCGTGCCGTATTCGCCGAGCAGGCTGCTGGTCGGCGCCAGGTTGGCGTTGCGCACGTTGTCCCGGGAGCCACGGGAGGTACGGTAGTTACCGTTGAGGGTCAGCTTGGGGTTGAACACGTCCTCGGCGACACGCAGGTCAAACTTCTGCGCCACCCGTTGCAGGTAGGCGCTACGTATCGCCGGGTTGTTGCGCAGGCCCAGGTACACCGCGTCACCCAGGGTCATGGTGGTGGCCTGGGCATTCAGCGACACGCCGCGCTCGTAGCCGCTGCGGGTACTGCTGGGCGCCGAAGGGTTGATAACCATCTCGGCAGTCATGCCCGGCAGACTGATCAGCAGAAGGAGCAGCCCGCACTTATTCATCGCGCAGGGCCTCCACCGGCTGTAACCGCGAGGCCGAGACCGCCGGGTAGATACCAAAGAACAAACCTACCAGTAACGTACTGCCCACCCCCAGGGGCAGGGCGGCCACCGCCAGGGCAAATGCCCAGCCCGACAGCCACGCATACAGCCAGGCGGCGGTCATGCCCAGCACCGCACCGCACAGCGCACCCACGGCGGTGAGCGTGACGGCTTCGAGCAGGAACAGGTTACGGATATCGCGCTGGCGTGCGCCCAGGGCCATGCGGATGCCGATCTCGCGACGGCGCTCGGACACATTCATCAGCATCACGTTCATCACCCCGACACCGCCGCCCACCAGGGAAATCGCGCCAAGGGCCAGCAGCAGGTAGGCGAAGGTGCGACTTTGGCGCGTCATGCCGTCGATCATCTGCTGGGGCACCGTGATATTGACGTCGTGGTCGCTGAGTTGGGGTTGTAGCGCAGCGGTGGCGTCCCTCGCGATACGCTCCATGTCCTGCCCTGGCGCTGCACGGATGATCACATTGCTGATTTGCGGGCTGGCGTAGATGCGGCGCATGCCTTCGGCCGGAATAAACAAGGACTCGTTGGCCTGCACCGGCATCAGCATGGCCCGGGGCTGGTCGTGCAGGATGCCCACGATCAGAAACAGGTAGTCGTTGATGCGCACACGGTCGCCCAGTTGCAGTGGGTCGCCCGGTGCGCTGAGGGCCTGGGCAAGTGGGTCACCAATCACAGCGAAAGTTTCGCTGGCGTCGAAGGCCGACAGGAAGCGCCCCTCGCGCACGGCCAGGCGCATGGCGGCCTGTATACCCGGCGTGCTGCCGACCAGGTTGGCATTGGTGGTGCGCCCATGAAACACGATGGGCCCGCTGAACAGGCTGAGCGCGCCGATATGGGCAATGCCCGGTACGGCCAGGCGTACGGCGTCGAGGTCGAGTTGGGTACGCATCGGCACATTGCTGCTGCCCTTGGGCGGGAACTGGGCGATGAGGGTATCGGTGCCCATGTCCTTGAAGATCATCGCGGCATCCACTGCCGCGTTGTGGCCGATATTGATCAGCGCCACTACCGAGGAGCTGCCGATCACAATGCCCAGCAGCGCCAGGATCGAACGTTTGCCCAGGGTGCGCAGGCTGATCAAGGCTTCATGCAGCAGTTGGCTGAGGCTCTGCTCGACCCGCAGGCTCATGGGCGCCCGGCCTCGTGCACCACACCGTTGCGCACCAGGATCTTGCGCTCCAGGCGCTCGGCAATGTGGGCGTCGTGGGTGACGATGATCAGCGTCACCTGCTGCTCACGGTTGAGGCTCAGCAGCAGGTCCATGATTTCCTGTGCGGTGGTGCTGTCGAGGTTGCCGGTGGGTTCGTCGGCGAGGATCACCGAGGGTTTGCCGACCAGTGCGCGGGCAATGGCGACGCGCTGACGCTGGCCGCCGGAGAGGTCGGCCGGGCGATGGTGGGCGCGCTCGGCCAGGCCGACTTGATCGAGCATACGCTGGGCCTGTTCCACCGATTCATGCCGCGATACGCCGCGATAACTCAAGGGCAGCGCGACGTTGTCCAGGGCGCTCAGGCGGGGCAGCAGGTTGAAGCTCTGGAACACAAAACCGATCTGCTGGTTGCGGATCGCGGCCAGTTCGTCGGGCGTGGCATTGAAAATATCGTGACCGGCAAAGTGGTACTGGCCGCAGTTGGGCAGGTCCAGCAGGCCGAGAATGTTGAGCAGGGTGCTTTTGCCGGAACCGGAGGCACCGAGGATGCCGCAGCTGTCACCGCGAGCGATGGACAGGCACACGTCATTGAGAACGCTCAGTTCCTGCCCGGCGAGCTGATAACGCTTGCCGATGCCTTGCAGGGAGATCAAGCCGGGTTGCGTGGGGGTGTCTGTCATCATGACTACGCCTGCAGTCACGACGGTACTGCCATGCCCCCGGAAAATCCTTGTAACAAGTTCGGGAGCTGCCTGTACGCGTCACGGACTGGTTTTATTTCTTGTTTTTAAAATATTGTTTGAATAGTACCTGCGTTCAATCTGCTTCGCCAGCCATGGATGTAGAGCGGTTTTACCCTTTGAAACGTTTTGCCGAATGCAGGTTTCGGACCGGTAGAAATGCTTTCAATAGGTCTCGATAGCCCGGTTATACAGGCTTTTAGTGATATGGCGGAGTGTCACTACTTGCTTTCGCCGGGCCGCCCCGGTATAAAAAAATCAAATTATTTTTTAAAACAATATTTCCGCCGTGGAACCCTTATGGTCGCGAAGAAACTCAGCGCTCCAAACGTTACCAAGACTCGATTGCTGGATGCGACAGAGGCCCTCTTCATCAAGTACGGCTACGACGCCGTGTTGCTACGCCAGATAACCGAACGCGCCCAGGTCAACCTGGCGGCGGTGAACTACCACTTCGGGGACAAGGACTCCCTGATGAAAACCCTGCTGATGCAACGCCTGGAGCCGCTCAACGAGCAGCGCCTGGAATTACTTGCCCGCTGCGAAGCCGAATCCGATGGCCCGCTGGATTGTGACACGCTGCTGGGCGTGCTGTTTGCCCCAGCCATGGGCCTGGAACGCAGCGACCCGGCCAGTGGGGAAGGGCGCTCGTTCATTCGCTTCCTTGGCCGGGTTTACAGCGACACCTCGCCGTTTATCCAGGAATACCTCAAGGTGCATTACCAGCCGGTGTTCCAGCGCTTCTTCGAAGCCTTCGCCCTGGCACTGCCAGACCTGCCGCGCAATGAGCTGGGCGTACGCCTGCAATTTGCCCTCAAGGCGATTTCCGGGGTCATGGCCGGCACCGAACTGCGCCTGCTGATGAACTCCATGAGCCTGGGCCGACCGGCGACGGATGCGGAGGTGATGGCGAAGTTGATTACCTTGGTGTCGGCGGCGATTCGAGTGCCACAGCAGAGTGCCGAGGCTGAGACGGCGTTGGCGAAGGTGCTGGATACCCAGCGAGCATTACGTGAAGAGGGAGTGCTCAGCAAAGCAGCGCGCTAGTTGAACAACTCTACAAAAGCGGCGGTTTCAAGTTGAAACCGCCTTGGCTGACCTGTTTGTTTATATTGTTGTTTAAGAAATGGAAATTACGGAGATGCGCGACTTGTTTGTTTCGCAAAGATAGAGTGTGTCGCCTTTCCAGCTGAAGTGCGCGCCGATATTTCCGGTGATATTGTAGGTGTTTATAGTTGCCCCTGTTTGCGTATCTATTAGCGCTTTGGCAGTAGAGCTGCCGGATGGGCCGTAACCAATAAGAAGTCGATTGTTGCCTGGGCTGGCAGCATAAGTATGTAGGTAGGTGTAGGGAAGCCTGTGTGTTTTTCGCTGGCCGGACACCAAATCAAATATGAACGCTGTCCCGCTAGATGCGTTCTCCCACGAGCAACTATACATATGGTCACGGTATGGGCTCATTATAAAACCTGCATAATTGCCCTTGGTAAAAGTACCAACTATGCTTGCGCCGCTTGTCTCAACATCCACTCTGTACAAGTAGCCATTGCCGTAGTCAACGGTGTAAATATTCTGCCCGTTAGCACTGCAAAATGCTTCAGTCGTGTATTGTCCTCGCGTGTACTCTCTGATGATCATTTCTGATGCGACGTCAATTCTATATATGCGTAGAACGTGACCGCTGCCAGTCCAGTTTTGGCTCGACGTATAAAGATATTTTCCGTCGGGGCTGAAGTTGCCACCGCTGATCTCATTGGAGGTAGATATGGCTATGCTGCTAATGATTTCATCGTTTTTTGTGTCAATGACTACGAGACTATCTCTCAATGTTACGCATACTTTTTTTCCATCTGTCGAGCAAGAAACAGATTTCTGTCCTCCTCCAATGATTATCTCTTTTACTTCACCTGAGGCTAAGTCGACTTTCACCAAGCGATTGATACTTGTAACGCATACATAGGCATGCAGTCCGCTTGGTGTGACGGCTATTTTGCTTGGCTCCCCCCTCAAGTTGATCACTGATCCTGCCGGTAACAGTGCTCTGACGACAATCTCGCTGCTGGCAGAATAACCGCCACTGATCGCCTTCAAAGCGTAAGTACCAACATCTCCTATGCTGCGTATGCCTTCAACTTTTAAGGCCCCGCTCTCATCCGAGAGAAAAGCCTTGCTCCCGCTCGTTCCATCTTCGAAAGTGAACCCAGCCGGCAGCGTCAGGGTGATGGCCACGGGTGCTTTGGTGTTGGTGCCCAGCAAGAGTTGCACATCCCCAAGACGACCTGCTGGTCCCACAGCGTACGGCCCGTTTACAAAGCGCAACCCCAGCGCACTGACCCGGTAACTCACTTCTACGAATGGTTGGGCCGAGATAATTTCCCCGCGCTTGTCCAGCGAGACATAGGCTTGGATCGTCAATCGACTGTTATTGGGCAGGCTGGTCAAATATTCTGATGGGATCGGTTCCAGAATGCGGCCTGCCGCAAGTTCTGAAGCACTTACCACACGCCCTTGGCGCAATGGCCAGTCTGGCGGTCCTTTGAGGTCGATAAAGACCGCCTGTTCCTTATCCATAAAGTGCCAGGCGCTAATTTTCACATGGTTTTTTTCACCTGCACTGATTTCGCCACCTGACGCTTCTGGAATGCTAACCAGGTCCCAATCCAGTACGGCTAACGCCTTAATCTCAAGCGTCAATTCATCGGACTTGGTGGTCTTGCCGGTCTCGATAAGGTTGTAATAAATCGTGCATTTATCGGCCAGATACGCTGCCACAAAAGCATGTGGCACGGTGAAGCTGACGTAGTTTTCTCCAGGTTCGGGCGTGGCGGGTTTGGCCGCAATATTCGGCATGCCGACACCCGGCTTGCCGACGATGAACACTTTGATATCCGACCCAGGTGGGAACTTGTCCGATACCACGCGAATAGTCACCACCGGTCGATTAGGCGGCAGCACGTGCAATGGGTCCAGGCTGGCCTGGTCCGGGCCTGTCGCTGTCGGTGTCGCCTCGAGCACGGTGGGGGCTTTCAGTTCGAGCTTGGAGCCCACCTTTATGTTCACCGCGTGAGAAAACCGCGTCAGTACGTTTTCGCGCCAGCGCTTGTAGTAGATGCGCATGGTCTTGTCGATATTGGCAAGGATGTAGCTACGCTCCAGCCTGAAGCGCAGGTCTCGCCCGACCCATTGAACCCGTATCGGAAACGCCTGCGCAGGTGCTGTTCCGCCAGGCGCGCTGCCCTCACAGTAAAGCGTCACGATATCGTTGAGCAGGAAGTCAGAGTGACTCTTGACCATGATATTGGCGTGTTCGGTGGATTGTTCGGGGTCGAATTGATACAGCGGCGCCGGCGCTTCCATGACCTCAGGCTCCGGCAATGAGGCCACTGCGTTGCCGACGTTGACTGTCACGTCCATTGAAGTGCGCACGCCATCCCCATTGTCCACCTGATAAAGAAGCCTGAGTGTGCCGCCTTCAAGACCGGCAATCACGCCGTTCGGGCCGTTGGCAATGGGAAATAACACATCGCCCCCTCCCGCAGATTCGTAGATTTCGTCGTAGTAGCGAGTGCCGTTGGCTTTCGTGCCCTCGAGGATCAGAATCACCAGATCAAAGGGGTCCTGGCCCAGTTCGGGGTACGCCCTGACAATAATGTTAACAAGCGGTGATTGTGGGTCGAGGACGCCGCCGGGCGCTTCCAGCACTACGGGTGGCGGCAGGCGCATATCGATGGGCGTACCGATGACATTAAAGATGTTGCCGTCGGAATAACGGTTGGGCACGTCGCTG
This sequence comes from Pseudomonas sp. 910_23, assembly GCF_052850795.1. NCBI lineage: Bacteria > Pseudomonadati > Pseudomonadota > Gammaproteobacteria > Pseudomonadales > Pseudomonadaceae > Pseudomonas > Pseudomonas sp. 910_23. Next base: position 39,455 of record NZ_VXCZ01000021.1, read on the forward strand.
CGAATGCGCTCATAGGACAGCTGGAACTGCCCGCTGATAAGGGGGCGCAGGTCGGCATTCGGGAAGGGCAGGGTGATAAAGCTCAGTGAGGTAAGCGGTGGAGAGTCGTAGGTGGTGGTGATAACGCCACCGCTCGAACGGCCCTTGACGGTTACACGCACAACATCCTCAAGGGCAAAGTCCGGGCCTGGCGTGTTAATAAAGATGGTTGCATCGCGCCCATTGAGTTGATCGTGGTCAAGGATGTTGTTCGGGGCTTCGAGCACAAGCGCTTTGGGTAAGAGCGGCTCAGCCCCGTCGTTAAGCCTGACATTCAACAGCAGCGCCGGTGACCAGCCGAGGGACGCGTTGCCGACCTCGTCGATGATTTCATATTCACACACATGGGAACCACTGCGTACTTGCTTCCAGAAGCCATCATAAAGCGTGAAGGTAATGTCTTCACGCCCGGGGGCTTGGCTTTCGGTGAGCGGAAGGATGGGCGCCGTGATCCCATTAATGCGCAAGCGAATACGGTCACGTATGGCCCGGTAGGTGCTGGTTTCCTGGGTCGCATCGACCGGGTAGAACTTGAAGGTGACCGGTACCCCGTTTTGTGCGTCGGCCTGCGTCACTCCAAAATTGATGATGTGCTCAGGGAACACCGGAATCGGCAGGTTTTCGTTTTGCAGCGTACTGCCGATCGGGTTGCGACCAGCGGGGGCCACGGTATCGACCTTCAGATTGAAGTGTTTGGTTTCTTTGGGCGTGCCACCGAGGCGAGTCACTCTCATGAACACCGGATTGGCCGGACCATCAGGAAGACGGGTTCGAGGGATGTACAACGGAATCATACGACTCTTGTCGACATCATCCTGGGTGACGTTATAGGTCGCGACAGGGATTAGCGGGTCACCGCAGAACAGCTCAACGAAGTCACCATCAGCCATATTCAGGTAGGCCAACAGGTTGCACAGCAGCCCCAGGTCCCGATGAACCTCCAGAGCCGCTTTGTTTATGCCACCATCGAAGCGGACGACGTTTTGCGTCAAACCGGGGATGTAGAGGGGCAGGTCCGGGATGGGTACGTCGGTGAAGCTTTCGGAGGTTATGTCGCCCTGGATTGACTGTGGCGGTAGGAAGTAGCTGCGGTTCAGGCGCCGGGGACCGGACAGGTCAATGGCCTCTTCCGCCGGCTCTGACGATTGCTCGCTGATTATCCCGGGTAACTGAACAGGGTTTTCGACGACGGGGAGGTCAGTGTCTTGGCTCATGGGGAAAGTTCCTTCAATGAGTAATCGACTGCAATCGGAGTTCCCCATGGATGGAGCAAGGGGATCAGTCGCTGAAGGGATTAAGCGTCGTGGGAGAAGGGCTGGATAGCTGTGAGAATTGACAGTGCCGACGAATGGTCTGAATAAGAGCTACTGGCGACCATGGCGCGGGCAAAAAAAAGCCCGCTGGGGCGGCGGGCTTGATATGCAACGTTTGTAACGGATGAGGCTTCACCCTACGTCTTGGGATGTGAACAAATCGTGAAAAATATGTAAGAGAAAGTGTGAATGTGTGACGCCCATAAAATTGTTGAAGAGTTCACCTATTCAGATCTTCCAGCGGCCAGCGCTTTTGGCCAAGCGTTGACGCATCGCATCGACATTCGCTGCCAATTGCACCGTCAATAATCGATACCCATCCAGCGCACTGTAAACCGGCGCATCCAGCGCAGGCTCACTGCCTGTGGCGTAACTGCTACGCTCCAACCGCTCCGTCACCCCCGACTTCAACGCCCGCGCCATCCCCACCAACTGCACGCGAATCTGGCGGTGCTCGGCCTTGAGCATCACCTGCATCCGCGCCGTGGCCTGCTTGTCGCGCGGGTCTGGCCGGGTATTGCCGAGAATCTCCAGGGTACTGATGCACATGCGCAGGTGACGCTGGATCGCGTCCAGTTCGGTCATGGAGATCCGCACTTCCTTGGACACCGATGGCATCAATGAGCGCAGTTGCAACATTGCTGCATTCAGGCGGTTGAGCAACTTGAGGTGTTCATCATCGGTCACCGATTGGCCACCGATGATGCGGCTGTAGATCTGCGCGCAATCACGCAATGCACTGGCCAGGTTGTAGCGCCATGAGTACACCGCATACAGTGGCAGGGCGAAGGAGAAGGCCAGGGCCAGTACGATGCCGATCAGGATATCGACGGTGCGCCACAAGCCATCAGAGATCGGATTGTCCCCGTGGCCGGCAACGATAAACACCGTGATCGCCGACAGCAGCGCGATGTAACCGCCCTTGCCGATGGCATGGTAGGAAAAGAACCCGCACACCACCGACATCAACAGATAGGTCAACAGCGGCAGGCCGAAGTAAGCCTGTTGCACCACCAGCAGTAAACCGACGCTGGCGCCGATCAAGGTGCCGTAAGCGCGCTCCACGGCTTTTTTGCCGATATTGCCATGGTGCTGCAAGCCGCCGATCACGATCAGCATGGTCACCGATGCCCATTCGCCGTGGGGCAGGTTCAGGCCGCTGGTGAGCAGGATGGTCGCCAGCAAACCGACGGATACGCGCGCGGCGTGGATCAGCTTGGCGTGGCGAAAGCGCCGGTACGGGTCGAGCAGGGGGCGCAGCAGGCGCCGGGCAAAAATGGGCAGGTTCATCGGTATTGAAGTGGCCTCAAATGTATGAATGTGCTCGACTCAATGTGGGAGCTGGCTTGCCTGCGATAGCATCACCGCGACCTGACTGAAAGACCGAGGCGCCGGCATCGCAGGCAAGCCAGTTCCCACACTGACCTGTCTGCACATTGGAACGGGGTTGGCTTCAGAAAATGTAGTCGGTCGTCAGGAAGCTCGAGTCACGGTTGCGCAGGATATCGCTGACCAACGCCTTGTTACTCTCCTGGAACTTGGTCGCCACCAGGGTGCGGATCGAAAACACGCGCAAGGCGTCATGCACCGACAGCGTGCCTTCGGCCGAGTTCTTGCGGCCGTTGAACGGAAAGGTGTCCGGCCCGCGCTGGCACTGGGCGTTGATATTGATACGGCCGACCTGGTTGGCGAAGGTGTCTACCAGGCGCCCGACCTCGACGGGGTTGGTACCGAAAATGCTCAACTGCTGGCCGAAGTCCGAGTCCAGCACGTAGTCGATCACGGTCTCCAGGTCACGGTAGGGCACGATCGGTACCACCGGGCCGAATTGCTCTTCATGGTAGACGCGCATCTGCGGGTTCACCGGGTACATCACCGCCGGATAGAAGAACGAACCACGGCTGCTGCCGCCCTCGCTATTGACCACCTGGGCGCCGTGTCGGGCGGCATCGGCCACCAGTTCGTTGAGGTAATCCACCTTGCCCACTTCCGGCAGTGGCGTCAGCGCCACGCCGTCTTCCCAGGGCATACCGGGCTTGAGCGTCGCGAGTTTGGTGTTGAATTTCTCGATAAAGCTATCGACGACATCTTCATGCACGAACAGGATCTTCAATGCAGTGCAACGCTGGCCGTTGAACGACAACGAACCGGTGACCGCTTCACTCACCGCGTTATCCAGATCCACCTCGGGCAGCACGATCCCGGGGTTCTTCGCATCCAGCCCCAGCGCAGCACGCAAGCGGTGTGGCTTGGGGTGCAGTTTTTTCAAGTCGCTAGCGGCCTTGTTGGTGCCGATAAACGCGAAGATATCGATCTTGCCACTGGCCATCAGCGCGCTGACGGTTTCGCGGCCGCTGCCGTAGATCACGTTGATCACCCCGGCCGGGAAGCTGTCGCGGAACGCCTCCAGCAAGGGGCGGATCAACAGCACACCAAGCTTGGCCGGCTTGAACACCACGGTATTGCCCATGATCAACGCCGGGATCAGCGTGGTGAAGGTCTCGTTCAACGGGTAGTTGTAAGGCCCCATGCACAGCGCCACGCCCAGCGGTACGCGGCGGATTTGCCCGAGTGTGTCCTGTTCCAGCTCGAAGCGGCTGCTGCGGCGGTCGAGTTCCTTGAGGGCGTTGATGGTGTCGGTGATGTAGTCGCAGGTGCGGTCGAATTCTTTCTGCGAATCCTTGAGGTTTTTGCCGATTTCCCACATCAGCAGCTTCACCACCGCATCGCGCTGTTCGCGCATACGCCGTAAAAATGCCTCGACGTGCTGGATACGTTCGACAACGCGCATTGTCGGCCACTCACCCTGGCCACGGTCATAGGCACGCACGGCGGCATCCAGGGCGGTGAGGGCGGTGTCGGCATCCAGCAATGGCGTGCTGCCGATATGCACGCGCTCATCGCCCAGTTGCACCGGGCTTTGCACGCGAGCGAGCGGGCCGTTCCACACCCGCAGCTGGCCATCGACCAGGTAATCACGCTGCTCAATGGGCGCCGCCAGGCGAAATTGCTCGGGAATCTGGGTGACGGAAGTGGGAAACACCTGGGCGAGCAGGTTGCTGGTGGTCATGTCGCTACCCCTAGAATAGTTGCAAAACATGACTAGAGAGTCACCCAACTAGCGGCTCTAAGGCAAGGCTTACGCGCATTGTTGTTCGCAGCGCGGTGCGCGCCGGGTAAACTGCGCGGCTTTTCAGAAGGAGTTCACATGAGTCAGTACCAGCCGGGCATTCTTGCCGCACCGGTGCCTTTGCAGGCCCGCCATCTGTTTTTCGCCCTCGATTCCCTGCAAGCCGTGCCCGCGGCGCTGGACGCGCTGGTGCAGTTGACGGATGCGGCGGCCGTGGTCGGGTTCGGTGAACCGCTGGTAAAGGCGCTGGGCGCCGAAATTGAAGGGCTGCGTGCATTCCCCGCCGTCAGCGCCCCTGGCGCTGACAACCCCTCGACTCAACAGGCGCTGTGGGTATGGCTGCATGGGGTGGATCGTGGCGAGTTGCTGCTGCGCAGCCGGGCCATCGAGAAAGCCCTGGCCCCGGCGTTTCGCCTGGTGCAATCGACTGAAGGCTTCCGCTACAAGACCGGTTTTGACCTGACCGACTACGAAGACGGCACCGAAAACCCTCACGACGATGCCGCCGTGGAGGCCGCCTTGACCGACAGCGGTGCCAGCTTTGCCGCTATCCAGCAATGGCAGCACGACCTCGACGGGTTCGCCGCGTTGCCTGCGCAGGAGCGTGATCACATCATCGGCCGCCGCCATGGCGACAACGAAGAACTCGACGACGCTCCGGAATCGGCCCACACCAAGCGCACAGCCCAGGAAAGCTTCACCCCGGAAGCCTTCGTGGTGCGACGCTCGATGCCTTGGGCCGAGAATGGCCAGGCAGGATTGATGTTCCTCGCGTTTGGCCATTCCTTCGATGCGTTTGAGGCGCAGCTTCGGCGTATGAGCGGGTTGGAGGATGGGATTGTCGATGGTTTGTATCGCATCAGTAAGCCATTGACTGGTGGCTATTACTGGTGTCCCCCGGTCAGGGAAGGGCGTCTGGACCTGAGTTTGGTTTTTTAACGACCTTTGCCTGCTCCCTGACGTACGCCTCAAGCGCTTTTGAGCGTTTCCAGCCACGCGGGGTCAAGCCGGGTTTGTTCGGTATCGATCCCCAGTGCGTGCATTTTGGTCTTGTGTGCGTCGATCTCGCCGACCAGTTGCGCCTGGGCGCTGGAGTTGGCATCCAGCTCATGCATTTGCGTCAGCCCCAGGTGATAGAAACGCAACAGTTTGATGGCGGCCGGGTCGTTGGCTTGTACCCGCTCGGTGACCTTGTGCATTACGTTGGTCACGCTCATCAGGCTGCGCTTGAGTTGCCAGCCATACACCGCCGGCGCCAGCCAGGGCTGGGACCAGAACGGGCCACGCACCAGTGCGACGGTGATCAACACCCCGGCAAATACACCGCCGACATTGAAGCGAAAGTTGTCCCCCCCAGGCTCACCGAACAGCATCACCGCGAGGCTCGACAGCAGCATGGCCAGGGCCAGGAACAGCACGGCCACGATCAGCGTGCTGCGGCGGGTCTGTTGACGGTAGGTGACAGGGTCGCAGGGTTTGAGCTCGAACATCCGGGTCAGGTCTCCAGAAAGGGCGGTCATCTTCTCATGCTTGCAGCAATGAAGTTGAACGATGGCTGCGCACGGTTTCTCTAAACCTTCGAAGCCCCTCATGAGGTAAGCCATCATGTCTGAACACAAGCAGCCACCGCCAGGTACACCGGATCTGAACCGCACGCCGGGTGAGGAGGAGCGCGACAACGATGCGTTGCGCCCCAACGATCCCAAAGAGCGTGGCCCCGACAACGATGTCGAGCACGTCGAACAAGACCTGGAAAACCTCCACGACAAAGCGCGCCCGCTTTAGCAGGAGCATGTGATGAACAAACGTACCGATGGTCCCCACTCCAACGAGCACGCCAGTGGCAAGGATGAGCTGGGTTTCGACCCGGACTCGCCAGATGTGGCCGACCCTCAGGTCGACCCGGTAGGTCCGGCTATTGCGCCGCTGGATGAGAAAAAGTCATCTGAGAAAAAGCCGCCCTACGATCCGTTGGGCGACTTGAAGAAGTGAATCGAGCCCCGCCGTCGTGCGGGGCTTTGTTTATTTGGGTGGGGTCCAACTGACGTCGGTGATGCCGTATTTTTCCGCCCAGGGCCGGGTGGTTTTTTTCACTTGCTCGTGACCGACGCGGCCGATGCGGCTGACATGGGCAATGTCGGCATCAACGGCCGCCCAGTGCCAGGCTTCGGCGTTATTCATCACCTCGGCGCGCACCACGAAAGACTTGGGTTTACCGTGTAGCTGATAGTGGATGGTGTAGATTTTTGCGGTACTCATGTTGCCTCCCTGTCTTGTTATAGATGGATAGGCCAGCGTTCTAAAAGGTTCATTCAAAATGACAACGTACGCAGTGGCGCGGCATAGTGACGCTCTTGCCCTGCGCCCGAGGATCGCGCCATGCTCACACCCACGGATAGCCGCCTGTACCTGCAACGCCTGGGCTATGCCTCGCCACCGGCACCCACCTTGCAGACCCTGCGGGACTTGCAGCTGCGCCATGTCTGCACCTTTGCCTTTGAAAGCCTGTCGACCCTGATGCACGCGCCGGTGCCGATTGACCTGCAAAGCGTCACACAGAAGGTGTTGCACCAAGGACGCGGCGGCTATTGCTATGAGTTGAACCAGCTGTTCCTGGCCTTGTTGCAGGAACTGGGCTATGAGGCTCGCGGCATCACCGGGCGTGTGGTGATTGGCGGACCACCGGACGCCCACACCGGTCGTACTCATCGTCTGAGCCTGGTGACCCTCGACGGCGTGCGCTATATCACCGATGTCGGCTTCGGTGGCATGGTCCCCAGCAGCCCGTTGCAACTGGACAACGAAGCGCCCCAGGCCACGTCCCATGAGCCTTTTCGGCTGACTTGCAATCAGGGCAGCTACACATTGTGGGCCCAGGTCGGTGAAGAGTGGCGCGGCTTGTACGTGTTCGATCTACAAGTGCAGGCAGATATCGACTACGAAATCGGCAACTGGTACGTCTCCACGCACCCGGGGTCGCCGTTCGTTGGGCAGTTGAAGGCCGCGCTGCTTGCCCCCGGTAAACGTCATACCTTGGCCAACGCCCACTATGCGCTTCATTACCTGGATCGGCCCAGTGAAAAGCGCACGCTTCAAAGCGCCGACGAGTTGCTGGCGCTATTGCACGACACGTTCGGGATTCAGCTGCCGGATCAGCCTCAACTTCGCGAAGCCGTTGAAAGCCTTATCCGCACGAATCCTGAAGAATATTGAGATAGAGCCTTCGCTGAACCGTTTTTTCTCCATTTTGGTGCAAATCCGTTCGAACTTTTTGCAAACGCCAAGGTTCGAACCGATTCCTGAATACTTTGCCCACCTTAAAATGGAGATGTAAAACGATGTCCAAACTATTCGGAAAATTTCTCAAGAACACCTCGTTGCTGGCCCTGGTAGCTGCGCCTGGCGTGGTGTTCGCTGCACCTTCAACCGACCCGATCTCCACGTTCGGGATCCTGGGCAGCTACAACGACTTCAAGCTGGAAGGCGGTAGCGAAAGCGACAAGGACCACATGCCTGAAGCGGGCCTGTTCTATAACTTCGGCAACAAACTCACCGCCGAGTCCGGCTTCATCTACCAGGCCGGTATCGAGGCCAAGTACGGCGAAAAAAGCGACAACAAGCTCAAGGAAGGCCAGGCCGACCTCGACCTCGGCTGGCGTGCCGCGCTGGATGCGCGCAACTTCGTCGACGTGATCGTAGGCGGTGGCTACACCTGGACTCGCTATGAGCCGGACACCAATGGCTACGATATGAAGCTGACCAACAAGTCGCCGTTCGCCAAGGCTGCGCTGGGCTACAACCACCAGTTCGATGACATGACGCTGCGCGTTGAAGCCGGCGCCCGTCACACCATCGATGGCCGTGCCAAACTCAAGGTAGACGGCGTTGGCAGCGACAGCGTGGACCTCAAGGACCGCACCAACCCTTATGCCGAAGTCAGCCTGCTGATGAACCAGAAGGGCGATCTGCCAGTGATGGCGGGCCTGTACTACACCCGCACCGAGTACAAGCTCGACGGCGATTCCTATGTGGCCGATAACACCAAGCTCAAGCGTGACGAATACGGCTTCAAGGTCGGTATTGCATTCTGACGCTGTTGTACTGCAAAAAACGCCTCGATAATCGGGGCGTTTTTTTTTGCTTTCGCAGGTCAGCCCAATGCGGCAAGTTGCGCCACGGTTTCAGGAAAACGCGCTACCAGACGGATCAGGGTGACGGCCTGGGCGTTGGGCTTGGCCCGGCCTTGTTCCCAGTTCTCCAGGGTGCGGGTGTTGGTACGCAGGTACATGGCGAATACCGACCGGGAAAGGTTGAGTTGCTGGCGCACGGCGATCACCTCATCAGCGGTGAGCGGCGCCAGCTTGTTGAGGTGGACCTTGTGGTTGCGCAGGGTGATTTTACCCTGGCGCTCATCGGCCAGGGCGTCGAAGCCTTCGACCAGTTCGGAAAAGATGTCACGTTTCATGATGTGTTCTCGCTTTGATTTCCCTGTCCAGCATGTGTTTAAGAGCTTTCTTGTGGTGGGGTGTCAGGTCGCTCTGTTCGTGCTTGCCGTACAAGGTGAATAACCAGAATTGCGTGCCGCCTGACCACCAGTAGTAAATGACTCGCAGGCCACCACGCTTGCCTTTGTTTCGCCGTTCATCAACGAAGCGAACCTTTCTCAACCCGCCCGTTCCTTCGATCACATCTCCTGCTTCGGGGTTTTTCATTAACTCCTGTTGAAAACCCTGGAAAAGCTCCTCACTCAGATAGTCCTTGCGATGCCGCTCGAATGCCGGCAGTTCGATAAATAGAGCATCCATGTTCTGTACGTAGCCTGCGTAGAGTTTGGTGGCCCACTCGCGTTAGGTCAAGTGACCGCGCTGTGGGAACTTTCTTAAAACGCAAACACCATACGGCCGGCTTCATCGGGTAGATGCCGGATGAAGAGGCAGATCGAGGAGGAAAATTCAGCGAGCAGGGGAGGGGAAAAGCAGATCCTGGGAAACGCAAAACGGCGCCCAAAGGCGCCGTTCTGTTGACTGCATCAACCTAAGCGATCAAACCCCCAGCACCGCATGCTGCACCAGGGTGAGCAACGGTTGCGGGTACACGCCCAGGAAGAACGCGAGCAGGGCGATGGCCAGCAGCATCACGCCACCGGCTTTCTGTTCCCAATGCAGCTCGGCATCCACACGGCGCAGGTTTGGCTCGATCAGGTACAGGGTGACCATCACGCGCAGGTAGTAGAACACGCCGATGGCGCTGCCCAGTACCAACGACGCTACCAACCACCACTCGTGGGCTTCAACACCGGTTGCGACAATGTAGAACTTGCCGATAAAGCCCGCAGTCAGCGGAATACCGGCCAGGGACAGCATCATTACGGTCAGCACGGCAGTCAGGTACGGACGGCGCCAGAACAGGCCGCGGTATTCGTACAGGGCGTCGGCGTCACGGCCTTTGTAAGGCGAAGACATCAGCGTGATCACACCGAACGCGCCAAGGCTGGTGATCACGTAGGTGACCAGGTACACGCCAATGGCTTCCACGGCCAGGCCTTTGCTCGCCACCAGGGCGATCAGCAGGTAGCCGAAGTGGGCGATGGACGAGTAACCCAGCAGACGCTTGAGGTTGTTCTGGGTCAGGGCCAGCAGGTTACCGAACAGGATCGACGCAATGGCGATCACGGTCAGCACGTTGCTCAGCACGCCGGTGTTGGCGGCAGGGGAGATCTGGAACAGACGCACCATCACCGCAAATACCGCGACCTTCGACGCAGTCGCCAGGAACGCAGCCACTGGCGCCGGGGCGCCTTCGTACACGTCCGGGGTCCACAGGTGGAAGGGTACCAGCGACAGCTTGAACGCCAGGCCGATCAGCATCATCGCCAGGCCAAGCTGGGCGATTGGCGCCGGGCTGTTGGTGGCGGCCAGGGCGTGGCCGATACCGGTGAAGCTCAGGCTGCCGGCTTCTGCGTAGAGCAGGGCCATACCGAACAACAGGAACGCGGAACCGGCGGCCGACAGCACCATGTACTTGATGCCGGCTTCCAGGGAGCGCTTGTTGAAGAAGGCGTAGGCCACCAGGCCGTAGGTCGGGATCGACAGCAGTTCCAGGCCGATGAACAAGCCGGCCAGGTGCTGCGCGCTGACCAGCACGATACCGCCGGCCGCAGCCAGCAGGATCAGCAGGTACAGCTCTTCCTTGTTACCCGGGTAGCCGGTGCCGCCTTCGCCGAGGTAGGCGTGGGCGAGGGTGACGCAGGCCAGGGTCGCCACCAGGATCAGGGCGATGTACAGCAACGCGAAGTCATCGACCATCATCAATGGCGTGACCGCCAGTGGCGCGACCTTGAGGGCCGGGATGATCGACAGCAGGGCCAGGTTCAACCCGGCGCAGGACAGCAGGAACGTTTGCGAGTGATTGCGGCGCCAGGCGATTGCCAGCATCACCACCACGATGGTGAGGCTGGTAATCAGCAGCGGCGCAAGCGCGATAAAGTGTTGGATCGTGAATTCCATAGCGCTCTTACCGGGCCGAAGCGAGTTGAGAGAAGGCGGTGCCGAACCACTGCTGCACGCCATGCATCGTTGCGGCAGAAGTGTCCAGGAACGGTTGCGGGTACACGCCGATGAAGATCAGCAACACCGCAAGGCCGAGCACCATGATCAGTTCGCGCGCATCCATCCCTTGCAGGACGGTGTCGGACTTGGCCGGGCCGAAGTAGGCGCGGTGGATCATGATCAGCGAGTACACCGAACCGAACACCAGGCCGGAGGTAGCAATGGCGCTGATCCACGGCGTCTGTACAAAGGCACCCATCAGGATCAGGAATTCGCCGATGAAGTTACCGGTACCCGGCAAGCCCAGGGATGCAGCGGCGAAGAACAGGCTGATCGCCGGCAGATAAGCAATGCGCGACCACACGCCACCCATTTCACGCATGTCACGGGTGTGCAGGCGCTCGTACAACTGACCACTGAGGATAAACAGGGCAGCGGCCGAAACACCGTGGGCCAACATCTGGATCACCGCGCCTTGCAGCGCCAGCTGGCTGCCAGAGTAGATGCCGATCAGTACGAAACCCATGTGGGAAACGGACGAGAAGGCAATCAGGCGCTTGATGTCGGTTTGCGCGAAGGCCAGGAACGCACCGTAGAAGATCCCGATCAGACCCAGGGTCATGGCGATCGGCGCGAACTCGGCCGAGGCATTCGGGAACAGCGGCAGGGCGAAACGCAGCAGGCCGTAGGCCGCCGTCTTCAACAGGATACCGGCCAGGTCCACGGAACCGGCAGTCGGCGCCTGGGCGTGAGCGTCAGGCAACCAGGAGTGAAACGGCACCACTGGCAGCTTCACCGCGAAGGCGATGAAGAAGCCGAGCATCAGGATGTACTCGGTGGTCAGCGACATCTTGGTTTTCAACAGGTCGGCGTAGTTGAACGTAATCACGCCGGTGCTGTTGAAGTTGACCAGGACCAGGCCCAGGATCGCCACCAACATGATCAGGCCGGAAGCCTGGGTGAAGATGAAGAACTTGGTCGCCGCGTAGATCCGGGTTTTCTTGCCGTCCGAAGAACTGTGACCCCAGAGCGCGATGAGGAAGTACATCGGCACCAGCATCATTTCCCAGAAGAAGAAGAACATGAACAGGTCCAGCGCCAGGAACACGCCGACCACGCCGCCCAGGATCCACATCAGGTTCAGGTGGAAGAAGCCCACGTGACGCTGGATCTCTTTCCAGGAGCAGAGTACCGAGAGGATACCCAGCAGGCCGGTCAGCAGGATCATCAACAGCGACAGGCCGTCGAGAGCCAGGTGCACGTTGATGCCGAAGCGCTGGATCCACACGTGCTTGAATTCAAGCGCGAAGGTCGGATCGACACCCGGTGCCGGAGCAAATGAATAATCGCCATGGGCCCACAGCCAGAGGCCGAGTGCGAGTTCCAGGGACATGGTCAGCAACGCAATCCAGCGGGGGAGGGTGGCGCCGAAGCGTTCACCCATCCAGCAGAGCAGGCCGCCGATAAAGGGGATCAGGATTAGCCAGGGCAGAATCATGACGGGCTCGTTTCCTTTCGCAAGTTTGCAAAGTACGCAGTGCACTTAAACATAGTCAGACCGCTACCACGACGATGGCGCCGATCACCAGCACGGCACCGGCCGCCATGGACGCTGCATACCAACGCAGTTGGCCAGTCTCGCTGCGGCTCAGGGCTGTGTGACCGGCCTTGGCGGCGCGCGGGATCAAACCGATGGTCTGGTCGAGCGGGTCTTTGCGCAGTACATGGCTGATGGCGAGGTATGGCTTGACGAACAGTTTGTCGTAGATCCAATCGAAGCCCCAGGCAGCGAACCACCAGGCCGACAGGAAGCGCCCGATTCCACTGTTGGCCACGGCGGTCACGAAGCGACGCTTGCCGAGGAACAGCAGGGCGGCCAGCAAGATACCGGCGATGGCGATGGCGCCCGAGGCGATTTCCAGGCTGTGCTTGTCTGCGCCGCCGGCATGGCCGACGCTTTCTGGCAAGACGCCGGCCAGTGGTGGAGTGATCATGGCGCCGATGAAGGTCGACAGGATGATCAGCACCGACAGTGGCAGCCAGTGGGAGATGCCATGGCCTGCGTGTGCTTCGGTCTTGGCTTCACCGTGGAAGGTGATGAAGATCAGGCGGAAGGTGTACAGCGAGGTCATGAACGCACCCACCAGGCCTGCGTAGAGCAGGTTCTGGTTACCGCTGGCAAACGCTTCCCAGAGGATTTCGTCCTTGGAGTAGAAACCGGCGGTCACCAACGGCAGGGCTGCGAGTGCGGCACCACCGACGATGAAGCTGGCGTAGGCCAGTGGCAGTTTCTTCCACAGGCCGCCCATCTTGAAGATGTTCTGCTCGTGGTGGCAGGCGACGATCACCGCACCGGAGGCGAGGAACAGCAGGGCCTTGAAGAACGCGTGGGTCATCAGGTGGAAGATCGCCGCGTCCCAGGCGCCAACGCCCAAGGCCAGGAACATGTAGCCGATCTGGCTCATGGTCGAGTAGGCGAGGATACGCTTGATGTCGGTTTGCACCAGCGCGGCGAAGCCGGCCAGTACCAGGGTCACGCCACCGACGATGCCTACAAGGTGCAGGATGTCCGGTGCCAGGGTGAACAGGCCGTGAGTACGGGCGATCAGGTAGACACCGGCGGTCACCATGGTTGCGGCGTGGATCAGTGCCGACACCGGGGTAGGGCCGGCCATCGCATCCGCCAGCCAGGTTTGCAGCGGCAGTTGCGCGGATTTACCCACGGCGCCGCCCAGCAGCATCAGGGTCGCCAGGGTGATCCAGAAGTCGCCGACCTGGAATTTCTGCGGTGCCAGCACCAGCAGTTCCTGGATGTTCAGCGTGCCCACCTGTTGGAACAGGATGAACAGGCCAATGGCCATGAACACGTCGCCGATACGGGTGACGATAAATGCCTTGAGTGCCGCATTGCCGTTGTTGCGGTTGCTGTAGTAGAAACCGATCAACAGGTACGAGCACAGGCCCACGCCTTCCCAGCCGAAGTACAGGAACAACAGGTTATCGCCGAGCACCAGGAACAACATGCTGGCGATAAACAGGTTGGTGTACGAGAAGAAGCGCGAGTAGCCCGCTTCACCGCGCATGTACCAAGACGCGAACAGGTGGATCAAAAAGCCTACACCGACCACCACGCCGAGCATGGTGATCGACAGGCCGTCGACGTAGAGGGCGAAGTTGGGCTTGAAGCCTTCCACCGACATCCACTGCCACAGCACCAGGGTGTAGTGACCGCCTTCTGGCGGCGCCACGTTGAATTGCCAGATGACGTAGGCGGCCACGATGGCCGACAGGCCGATGGAACCCACGCCGATCAAGGCCGAGAGGTTTTCCGACCAGCGCCCGCGAGAGAACGACAGCAGCAGGAAACCGATCAGGGGGAATACGAAAGTCAGAAAGATCATGTTCATCCGCGCATCTCACTGGCAGCGTCGATATCAAGCGTGTGGAAGCGACGATACAGCTGCAGCAGGATCGCCAGGCCAATACTGGCTTCGGCGGCTGCAAGGCTGATCACCAGGATGAACATGACTTGTCCATCCGGCTGGCCCCAACGCGCGCCCGCCACGATGAACGCCAGTGCCGCGGCGTTCATCATGATTTCCAGGCTCATCAACACGAACAGAATGTTACGGCGCACCATCAGGCCGACCAGGCCAAGGCAGAACAGGATGCCGGCGACCGCCAGACCATGCTCCAAAGGGATAGCAGGCATCGTCATTGCTCCTTGGCTTCGTTGCGGCCCAAGTGGAAGGCGGTGATGGCTGCGGCGAGCAGCAGCATCGAAGCCAGTTCGACCACCAGCAGGTACGGGCCGAACAGGCTGATGCCCACGGCTTTGGCGTCTACGGTGGTGTGGCCGATGGCCTGGCCGCTCTGGTGAGCGAATAGTACATACAGCAGTTCACCCAGCAGCAATGCTGCGAGGACAACCGGGCCGAGCCAGATGCCGGGCTTGAGCCAGACGCGCTCCTGGGCGACCGAAGCCGGCCCCAGGTTGAGCATCATCACCACAAACACGAACAGCACCATGATGGCGCCGGCGTAGGCGATCACTTCCAGTACACCGGCGAACGGTGCGCCGAGGCTGAAAAAGGTCATGGCCACGGCGATCAGCGAAATGATCAGGTAGAGCAGGGCGTGCACGGGGTTGGTGTTGGTGATCACGCGAAGCGTGGACACCACTGCAATACCCGATGCGAAATAGAAAGCGAATTCCATCTTTCTTCCTTAAGGCAGCAAGCTCTTCACGTTGATCGGCTCGGCTTCGTTTTGTGCGGCGCCCTTCGGCTTACCGGCAACGGCCATACCTGCAACACGATAGAAGTTGTAATCAGGGTTTTTACCGGGACCAGAGATCAGCAGATCTTCTTTCTCGTACACCAGGTCCTGACGTTTGAACTCGGCCATCTCGAAATCCGGTGTGAGCTGGATCGCGGTGGTCGGGCAAGCTTCCTCGCAGAGGCCGCAGAAAATGCAGCGCGAGAAGTTGATACGGAAGAAGTCCGGGTACCAGCGACCGTCTTCGGTTTCAGCTTTCTGCAGGGAGATGCAACCCACCGGGCACGCCACGGCGCACAGGTTGCAGGCTACGCAACGCTCTTCGCCATCGGGGTCGCGGGTCAGTACGATGCGGCCGCGATAGCGCGGCGGCAGGTACACCGCTTCTTCGGGGTATTGCAGGGTGTCGCGTTTGCGAAAGCCGTGACCGAACACCATCACCAGGCTTCGCAACTGGGTACCGGTACCCTTAACGATGTCGCCAATATATTTGAACATGGGTCAAATCCTCACTGAACCGCGGCAGCTGGCGTGTTCAACAACACGACGGCAGCCGTCACCAGCAAATTGATCAGGGTCAGCGGCAGGCAGAATCTCCAGCTGAAATCCATCACCTGGTCATAGCGTGGGCGCGGAATCGAGGCGCGCAGCAGGATGAACAGCATGATGAAGAACGCGGTCTTCAAGAAGAACCAGAAGAAGGCCAACTGCGGCAGGATGCCGAACGGACCGTGCCAGCCGCCGAAGAACAGCGTGACCAGCAGGGCCGAGATCAAGATGATGCCGATGTACTCACCGACGAAGAACATGCCCCACTTCATGCCGGCATATTCAATGTGGTAACCGTCGGCCAGTTCCTGCTCCGCTTCCGGCTGGTCGAACGGGTGACGGTGAGTCACGGCCACGCCAGCGATGAAGAAGGTGCAGAAGCCAAAGAACTGCGGAATGATGAACCACAGGTTCTGTGCCTGGTACTCGACGATATCGCGCATGTTGAACGAGCCGACCTGCACCACGATGCCCATCAGGGCCAGGCCCATGAACACTTCGTAGGACACGGTCTGGGCCGAGGCCCGCAAGCTGCCCAGCAGGGCGAACTTGTTGTTACTGGCCCAACCGGCGAACAGCACCGCATACACCGACAGACCGGCCATGGCGAAGAAGAACAGCAAGCCGATGTTCAGGTCCGCCACGCCCCAGGTCGGGGTGATCGGGATGATCGCGAAGGCAATCAGCAAGGCGCTCATGGCTACCACCGGTGCCAGGGTGAAGATCACCTTGTCGGCGAACGGCGGGGTCCAGTCTTCCTTGAAGAACATTTTCAGCATGTCGGCCGCGATCTGGAACATGCCGAATGGGCCAACGCGGTTCGGACCGTAACGGTCCTGCCACCAGCCCAGCAGGCGACGTTCGACGAAGCTGAGCAGCGCGCCCGCGACGACCACGGCCAACAGGATCACGATGGCCTTGACCACCGAGATGATCACGTCAATTACTTCCGGCGTGAACCAAGTCATTGCGCTGCCTCCTGCAGACCGTCAACGGTTTTGCCGAAAATGGCAGGCGGAATACCGGCGATGCCTTTAGGCAGTGCAACCAGGCCGGCACCCAGCTCGTCATTGATACGCAGCGGCAGACGCAGGGTCTGACCAGCCACGTTGAGGCTGAGCAGCGCACCGTCGTTGACGCCCAGGCGGTCGGCTTCGGACTTGGCCACGGACACGTAAGCGGCAGGAATGCGCTCTTGAACCGGCGCGGCCTTGGAAGAGGTTTCTTCGCTGCCGAACAGGTGGAAGAACGGCACGACCTGCCAGGTGCCCGGAGCCGGGTTGAACGGACGCGGTACCGCAGTGAACCAGTTCAGCGCGTCACCGGTGCTTTCGATCAGGCGGGTGCCCGGGTCGCCAGCACGGATGTGACCACCGACTTCATCCTGGAACTTGTTCCAGGCCTGCGGCGAGTTCCAGCCCGGCGACCAGGCAAACGGCACCTGCTGACGCGGCTCGGCCGAGCCCGAATAACCTTCCATGGAGAAGGCGAACGCAGTGTCGATGTCTTGCGGGGTACGCGGTTCGTGCACGCTGATGTCGGCGCGCATGGCGGTACGACCGGAGTAGCGCAGCGGTTCACGGGCCAGTTTCAGGCCCTTGATACGGAACGCGGCAGACGGCGCGGCATCGACGATGCGGGCCAACTGCGGCGCGCTCGCAGCGGTGGCTGCGGTGACGTGGTCGAGCTGGGTCCAGTCAATCGGCTGGTTCAGCAGGGTGGCGCGCAGGGCATGCAGCCAGCGCCAGCCTTCGTGCACCAGGATGCTGGCATCCATGTACTTCGGATCGAACACCTGGAAGAAGCGCTGGGCGCGGCCTTCCTGGCTGACCAGGGTACCGTCGCCTTCGGCGAAGGTGGCGGCTGGCAGCACCAGGTCGGCACGCTCGCTGGTGGCGGTCTTCTGGTGGTCGGCCACGATCAGGACTTTGGCAGCGTCCAGCGCAGCGTCAACCTTAGCGGCAGCGGTGCGGGTGTACAGGTCGTTTTCCAATACCACAATGGCGTCGGCGTTGCCGTCGGTCACTGCTTGCAGGGCGGCGTCCAGGGACTCGCCACCGAGCATGGCCAGGCCCAGGCTGTTGGCTTCCGGCACCACCAGGCTGATGGAGCCGTTCTTGTCGCGCAGCTTCAGGGCCTTGGCGATGTTGGCAGCGGCTTCGATCAGCGCCTTGGAACCCAGGGAGGTACCGGCAATGATCAACGGGCGCTTGGCCGCCAGCAGTGCGTCGGCGATGCGCTGGGCCAGTTCGACGGCTTCGGTGTCCAGGCCGTCGACGGCAGGCGCGCTGGCGTCGAGGGCGTGGGCCACGGCGAAACCGAGGCGGGCCAGGTCGTCCGGTGCGGCGTGCACGCATTCTTCGGCGATGTCGTCGAGCTTGGTTTCAG
The DNA here is from genome assembly GCF_052850795.1 of Pseudomonas sp. 910_23. NCBI lineage: Bacteria > Pseudomonadati > Pseudomonadota > Gammaproteobacteria > Pseudomonadales > Pseudomonadaceae > Pseudomonas > Pseudomonas sp. 910_23. The sequence continues at coordinate 57,700 of NZ_VXCZ01000021.1, forward strand.
CCAGCGAGGCGATAAACAGCGGGTTCAGCGCGTGCTGACCGATGTTTTTCACCGCGGCGTCGAGCCACGGCTGTACGCGCATGGCGTCGGCCATTTCTTCGGCCTTGCCTTTGACCGACTGGCGCAGCGACAGGGCAATGCGCGCAGCGGTCTGGGTCAGGTCTTCACCGAGCACGAAGATCGCATCGTGGTCTTCGATGTCGCGCATGTTCGGAACCGGCAGCGGGCTGTCGTTCAGCACTTGCAGGACCAGGCGGATGCGCTCCAGCTCGCCGGCTTCGATACCGCAGTAGAAGTGCTCGGCACCGACCAGCTCGCGCAACGCGAAGTTGCTTTCGAGGCTGGCACGCGGCGAACCGATACCGACGATATTGCGCCCGCGCAGCAGGTCGGCGGCTTTATCCAGCGCCGCGTCCAGGCTCAGCTTGGCGCCATCGGCCAGCAGTGGCTGGCGTGGGCGGTCTTCGCGGTTGACGTAGCCATAGCCGAAACGGCCACGGTCGCACAGGAAGTACTGGTTGACCGACCCGTTGAAGCGGTTTTCGATACGACGCAGCTCGCCGTAGCGCTCGCCCGGGGAGATGTTGCAACCGCTGGAGCAGCCATGGCAGATGCTCGGTGCGAACTGCATGTCCCACTTACGGTTGTAGCGCTCGGAGTGGGTCTTGTCGGTGAACACGCCGGTCGGGCAGACCTCGGTGAGGTTGCCGGAAAACTCGCTCTCAAGCACGCCGTCTTCAACGCGACCGAAGTACACGTTGTCGTGGGCGCCGAAGACGCCCAGGTCGGTGCCGCCGGCGTAGTCTTTATAGAAGCGCACGCAGCGGTAGCAGGCGATGCAGCGGTTCATTTCGTGGGAAATGAACGGGCCGAGGTCCTGGTTCTGGTGGGTACGCTTGGTGAAGCGATAACGGCGCTCGTTGTGGCCGGTCATCACCGTCATGTCTTGCAGGTGGCAGTGACCGCCTTCCTCACAGACCGGGCAGTCGTGGGGGTGGTTGGTCATCAGCCATTCGACAACGCTGGCGCGGAACGCCTTGGATTCTTCATCGTCGATGGAGATCCAGGTGTTGTCGGTGGCTGGGGTCATGCAGGACATGACGATACGACCACGGGTGTCGTTCTCGTCGGTGTATTGCTTGACTGCACACTGGCGACAGGCACCGACGCTACCGAGCGCGGGGTGCCAGCAGAAATACGGGATATCGAGGCCGAGTGACAGACATGCCTGTAACAGGTTGTCTGCCCCATCGACTTCGAGCGCTTTGCCGTCTACGTGGATAGTGGCCATGGTTCAAAGTTCTTCGTTGGCCCGTTGTCAGCGGGCGTGGCTAATGGAATCTTGTTATTCATGTGCATCTACACAGCCTTTACGGCGTCAGCACATGAGCAGGCGAAGGGCACGGACCCTTCGCCTGTTTAAGCGTTACGCGCCGACTACGATCGGCTTCGCCAGAGGCGGGACGGCGGCGCTGGTGGGCGCGATGCCGGCTTCGAACTCCGAGCGGAAGTATTTGATTGCGCTGCCCAAAGGCTCTACGGCGCCCGGTGCGTGAGCACAGAAGGTCTTGCCTGGGCCGAGGAAGCCGACCAGGCCCAGCAGGGTTTCGATATCACCCTCGCGGCCTTCGCCGTTTTCCAGGGCCATCAGCAGCTTGACGCTCCACGGCAGGCCGTCGCGGCATGGGGTGCAGAATCCGCAGGATTCACGGGCAAAGAACTGCTCCATGTTGCGCAGCAGCGAGACCATGTTCACGGTGTTGTCGACCGCCATTGCCAGGCCGGTACCCATCCGGGTGCCCACCTTGCCGATGCCGCCGGCATACATTTGTGCGTCCAGGTGCTCAGGAAGCAGGAAACCGGTGCCGGCGCCGCCTGGCTGCCAGGCTTTCAAGGTGTAGCCGTCGCGCATACCGCCGGCGTAGTCCTCGAACAGCTCGCGTGCGGTCACGCCGAACGGCAGCTCCCACAGACCCGGGTTCTTGACCTTGCCGGAGAAGCCCATGAGCTTGGTGCCCATGTCTTCGCTGCCCTCGCGAGCCAACGATTTGTACCAGTCCACGCCGTCGGCGATGATCGCCGGCACGTTGCACAGGGTCTCGACGTTGTTCACGCAGGTCGGCTTGCCCCACACGCCGACGGCGGCAGGGAAGGGCGGCTTGGAGCGCGGGTTGGCGCGGCGACCTTCGAGGGAGTTGATCAGTGCGGTTTCTTCACCACAGATATAACGCCCGGCGCCGGTGTGCACGAACAGTTCGAAGTCGAAGCCGGAACCGAGGATGTTCTTGCCCAGCAGGCCCGCAGCCTTGGCTTCTGCCACTGCACGGTTGAGGTGCTTGGCGGCGGTGGTGTACTCGCCACGCAGGAAGATGTAGCCACGGTAGGTCTTGAGCGCACGGGCGCTGATCAACATGCCTTCGATCAGCAGATGGGGCAGTTGCTCCATCAGCATGCGGTCTTTCCAGGTGTTGGGCTCCATCTCATCCGCGTTGCACAGCAGGTAGCGGATGTTGATGGATTCGTCTTTGGGCATCAGGCCCCACTTCACACCCGTGGGGAAGCCTGCGCCGCCGCGGCCCTTGAGGCCGGCGTCCTTCACGGTCTGGACGATATCGTCCTGGGCCATATCGGCGAAGGCTTTGCGCGCTGCGGCGTAACCGTTCTTGGCCTGGTATTCGTCAAGCCATACCGGCTCGCCGTCGTCACGCAGGCGCCAGGTCAGCGGGTGGGTCTCGGCCGAACGCTTGATCAGGTTGGCCGGGCCGAAGGAAGTCAGGGTCATGGGTAGCCCTCGAGCAATTGGGTCACGCCAGCAGGCTGTACGTCACCGAATGTGTCGTCGTCGATCATCAACGCCGGCGCCTTGTCGCAGTTGCCCAGGCAGCACACCGGCAGCAGCGTGAAGCGGCCGTCGGCGGTGGTCTGGCCGAGGCCGATGCCGAGCTTGGCCTGGATTTCGCTGACCACGGACTCATGGCCGCCGATGTAGCAGACCATGCTGTCGCACACGCGAATGATGTGACGGCCGACTGGCTGACGGAAGATCTGGCTGTAGAACGTGGCCACCCCTTCAACGTCGCTGGCAGGGATGCCGAGGATCTCGCCGATGGCGTAGAGGGCGCCGTCGGGCACCCAGCCACGTTCCTTCTGAACGATCTTCAGGGCTTCGATCGACGCCGCGCGCGGATCTTCGTAGTGATGCAGCTCGTGCTCGATGGCCGAGCGCTCGGTTTCACTCAAGGTGAAACGGTCTGTCTGGATAAGCGTGCTGTTCATGCTTAGCGGTCCACGTCGGCCATAACGAAATCGATACTACCCAGGTACGCAATCAAGTCCGCGACCATCTCGCCTTTGATCACCGAAGGGATCTGCTGCAAGTGGGCAAAACTTGGGGTACGAATCCGGGTGCGGTAGCTCATGGTGCCGCCATCGCTCGTCAGGTAATAACTGTTGATACCCTTGGTCGCTTCGATCATCTGGAAGGATTCGTTGGCCGGCATGACCGGGCCCCACGAAACTTGCAGGAAGTGCGTGATCAGGGTTTCGATGTGCTGCAGCGTGCGCTCTTTGGGCGGCGGCGTGGTCAGCGGGTGATCCGCCTTGTACGGGCCGGCCGGCATGTTGCGCATGCACTGCTCGATGATCTTCAGGCTCTGGCGCATTTCTTCGACGCGCACGATGCAACGGTCGTAGGCATCGCCATTGGCCGCCAGCGGTACTTCGAACTCGAAGTTCTCGTAGCCGGAGTACGGGCGCGCCTTGCGCAGGTCGAAGTCGCAACCGGTGGAACGCAGGCCGGCACCGGTGACGCCCCATTCCAGGGCCTCTTTGGTGTTGTACTGGGCGACGCCGATGGTACGACCCTTGAGGATGCTGTTGTCCAGCGCGGCTTTCTGGTACTCGTCCAGACGCTTGGGCATCCAGTCGATGAACTCCTTGACCAGGCGCTCCCAGCCGTTCGGCAGGTCGTGGGCCACGCCGCCGATGCGGTACCAGGCCGGGTGCAGGCGGAAACCGGTGATGGCTTCGATGACCTTGTAGGCGCGCTGACGGTCGGTGAAAGTGAAGAACACCGGAGTCATGGCGCCGACGTCCTGGATATAGGTACCCAGGAACAGCAGGTGGCTGGTGATGCGGAAGAACTCGGCCATCATGATGCGGATGGTGTCGACGCGGTCCGGCACTTTAATGCCGGCCAGCTTCTCGACCGAGAGCACGTACGGCAGGTTGTTCATCACGCCGCCGAGGTAGTCGATACGGTCGGTGTACGGGATGAAGCTGTGCCAGGACTGACGCTCGGCCATCTTCTCGGCGCCACGGTGGTGGTAGCCGATGTCCGGGACGCAGTCGACGATTTCTTCGCCGTCCAGTTGCAGGATGATACGGAAGGCACCGTGAGCCGAAGGGTGGTTCGGGCCCAGGTTGAGGAACATGTAGTCCTCGTTGGTGCCGGAGCGTTTCATGCCCCAGTCTTCCGGACGGAAGCGCGCCGCTTCTTCTTCAAGCTGCTGCTTGGCGAGGTTGAGGCTGTACGGGTCGAATTCGGTGGCGCGGGCAGGGAAGTCCTTGCGCAGTGGGTGACCTTCCCAGGTCGGCGGCATCATGATGCGCGTCAGGTGTGGGTGGCCAGGGAAGTCGATGCCGAACATGTCCCAGACTTCACGCTCGTACCAGCTGGCGTTCGGCCAGATACCGGTGACGGTCGGGATGCTCAGGTCGCTCTCGCTCAGGGCGACCTTGATCATCACGTCACTGTTACGTTCCAGCGACATCAAATGGTAGAAGACGGTGAAATCGGCGCCGCTCGGCAGCCCCTGGCGCTTGGTGCGCAGTCGCTCGTCCACGCCATGCAGGTCATAGAGCATGACGTACGGCTTGGGCAGGTTGCGCAGGAAGGTCAGGACTTCGACGAGCCTGGCGCGCGCCACCCACAGCACCGGCATACCGGTGCGTGTGGCCTGGGCGGTGAAGGCGTCAGGGCCAAAACGGTTATTGAGTTCGACAACCACATCCTGGTCGTCTGCCTTATAAGGCGGGATGTACAGAGCACTGCCTGTAGTCATGGTTTTTTATCGCTTTCGGTCAACGTAAAGAATGAAGCCAGGTTTTCGTTCTATAAAAGAAGCGGTGCTGGATCAGACTTCGTCGGGGCTGCGCAGGTTGGTGACTGCGATTCGCTGTTCGCGGCGCTGTTCCTTTTGGGACGGCATCTCGGCGCGGTACACGCCTTGATCACCGACGACCCAGGACAGCGGGCGACGCTCCTTGCCAATCGATTCCTGCAACAGCATCAAGCCTTGCAGGAAAGCTTCGGGGCGGGGCGGGCAGCCAGGCACGTAGACGTCCACGGGCAGGAACTTGTCCACCCCTTGAACGACCGAGTAGATGTCGTACATGCCACCGGAGTTGGCGCACGAACCCATGGAAATAACCCACTTCGGTTCGAGCATTTGCTCATAGAGACGCTGGATGATCGGCGCCATCTTGATGAAGCAGGTACCGGCGATAACCATGAAGTCCGCCTGGCGCGGTGATGCCCGGATAACTTCGGCGCCAAAGCGCGCGATGTCATGGGGCGCCGTGAAGGCGGTGGTCATTTCCACGTAGCAGCACGAAAGGCCGAAGTTGTACGGCCACAGGGAGTTTTTACGCCCCCAGTTGACCGCGCCACTCAGCACGTCTTCCAGCTTGCCCATGTAGATGTTTTTGTGGACTTGGTCTTCTAACGGGTCGGAAACGGTTTCCCGTTCGCCGATGGGGTACTGCTCGTTAGGAGCATCCGGGTCGATCCTGGTGAGATTGTATTGCATTGCCAAAGCCTCATTGTTTCAGCTTCGCCTGCCGCTTGCGACGAGCTTCCGGAGCCCAGTCAAGGGCGCCCACTCGGAACAGGTAGACAAGACCTGCCAACAGAATTGCTATGAAAACGAGAGCTTCGACGAATCCGGTCCAGCCGCTTTCGCGGACGGACACAGACCATGCAAAGAGAAAGAGGGCTTCGATATCGAAGATCACGAAGAGCATCGCGACCAGATAGAATTTGGCTGAGAGCCGCAAGCGGGCGCCACCTGTAGGTAGCATGCCGGACTCGAACGGTTCGTTTTTGCTGCGGCCCCAGGCTTTTGACCCGAGTAGGCTGGAGACGCCAAGCATGAAGGCGCAAAGGCCCACAACACCGAGGAGGAAAATGGCAAAGCCCCAGTTGTGGGCCATGAGTCCTGTCGCGTCGGTCATGCTGGAAATCCTTAACAGAGAGCAAAGGTCTCTGAGCTCGAAAAAGTAACGATGCAGTGACGATATGTCGCACTGCAATCAATCGCGGTGATTTTATGGCTAAACACCGGGCAAGTAAAATTCCCAGGGCGAAATTATTCGGTGGAATAAGCACATAGTGCACCTTCTTGGGGCTGTAGCCCTTGTGCCGTGGGCATTAGCGGGCTTTTCATCAATTATGTTTTGTTTAAGCTGTAACGAAGTTTTCAGGCGCCAAATGATAATGAATATTGTTTGCGTGGGGTTTAAGCGATTGTTTCTCATGTGGCGGGGGAAGTTGCCGTTACTTGCTTGAGTGTCGCTTAGTTGTCGCAACGGTTCTTTTAACCGATTGGATGTGTGCGAATACCGCTCTGGATCAATGTTTTGCGCAAAATTCCTTGTGGGAGGGGGCTTGCTCCCGATAGCTGAGTGTCGGTCAGCATTTCTGTCACTGATCCACCGCTATCGGGAGCAAGCCCCCTCCCACATTCAACTCCTTTGTGTCAGAGAGACTTTTGTGCAGGCAAAAAAACGCCCCGAACCAGTCGGGGCGTGATTGTTGTGCGGCACTGCGGTTAGGTCTTCCTTGGGGCCGCAGTGGCCGTGTACTCAGTGGATCAGTGGAACTGCTCTTCTTCGGTCGAACCGGTCAGCGCGGTCACGGACGAGGTGCCGCCCTGGATCACGGTGGTCATGTCGTCGAAGTAGCCGGTGCCCACTTCCTGCTGGTGCGCCACGAAGGTGTAGCCTTTGGCGGCGTCAGCGAATTCCTGCTCTTGCAGCTTCACGTAGGCAGTCATGTCGTTGCGGGCGTAGTCGTGCGCCAGGTTGAACATGCTGTGCCACATGTTGTGAATGCCGGCCAGGGTGATGAACTGGTGCTTGTAGCCCATGGCCGACAGCTCGCGCTGGAACTTGGCGATGGTCGCGTCGTCCAGGTTCTTCTTCCAGTTGAAGGAAGGCGAGCAGTTGTAGGACAGCAGTTGGTCCGGGTATTCCTTCTTGATCGCTTCGGCGAAGCGACGAGCTTCGTCCAGGTCCGGCTTGGCGGTCTCGCACCAGATCAGGTCGGCGTACGGCGCGTAGGCCAGGCCGCGGGCAATGGCCTGGTCGAGGCCGGCGCGGACTTTATAGAAACCTTCCTGAGTACGCTCGCCAGTCACGAACGGCTGGTCGTACGGGTCGCAGTCCGAAGTCAGCAAGTCAGCGGCGTTGGCATCGGTACGGGCCAGGATGATGGTCGGTGTACCGGCAACGTCAGCGGCCAAACGCGCAGCGGTCAGCTTCTGTACGGCTTCCTGGGTCGGTACCAGTACCTTGCCGCCCATGTGGCCGCATTTCTTCACTGACGCAAGCTGGTCTTCGAAGTGCACGCCGGCAGCGCCAGCCTCGATCATGCTCTTCATCAGTTCGTAGGCGTTGAGTACGCCGCCGAAACCGGCTTCGGCGTCAGCCACGATGGGGGCGAAGTAGTCGATGTAGCCTTCGTCACCCGGGTTCTTGCCGGCTTTCCACTGGATCTGGTCGGCACGACGGAACGAGTTGTTGATGCGCTTGACCACGGTTGGAACCGAGTCCACCGGGTACAGCGACTGGTCGGGGTACATGGATTCAGCGGAGTTGTTGTCCGCTGCCACTTGCCAGCCGGACAGGTAGATCGCCTGGATGCCGGCTTTTACCTGTTGGACTGCCTGGCCGCCAGTGAGGGCGCCCATGCAGTTGACGAAATCTTTGTCGGGACGGAAGGACGGCTTGGCACCTTGGGTGACCAGGTTCCACAGCTTCTCGGCGCCGAGTTTTGCAAAGGTGTGCTCAGGTTGGACCGAGCCACGCAGGCGGACGACGTCAGCAGCGGAATAAGCGCGGGTCACGCCTTTCCAGCGTGGGTTTTCAGCCCAATCTTTTTCAAGGGCTGCAATTTGCTGTTCGCGTGTCAGTGCCATGGGGAAAAACCTCGTCGCATAGGTCTAGGTGGAAAATTCCATTTGCCAGCCACGTAGAAAGTGCGTGGTGATGGCTGCTCGCTGACCAGAAGCTTGGGTGTTCAAGTCAAGTTCGGCGGGGTAGGCGACGGGATGAACGATTGGTTCAAGGCGGAGTTGAGCAGGTAAGGGCAAACTGCAAACGGTCTTCGGGCGTCGTGGGCCTTTGTACGATTCATCAGTGCGTAGCCGGGTTACCTGGTTAGCTTCCGTCCCTCGGGACAACTTCGTTCCAGTCGCAACCTCGTCCAACGTGCCTTGTGGGCGGTACAGACACGAATCGGCTCAGGTGGGTAACTTGGAGCGGCGATCCGAAGGCCCTTGCCAGGGCCCCTGATTAGCGGGAGCGAGGCCATCATGCCCATGCTTTTTTGGATCGTCAAATGTTTTGTAGTGCTTTTTTCAAGGCACTACATCTTTGGTCTAATACGACTCGCCAGTCAGTTTTTGGTGCTTCAGTTCAGGGTATCGACCTTGACCCGCACCGTCAGGTCATCGCGGCCCTGAGTAGAGTAGCTGCGGGTTGTAGAAGATTTGTCGGCCTGGGTTTCGCCATTGATGCCTGCCAGGGTAATCCATTCGCCCAAGCGTCCGCTGACGGTTGTGTCGGTGCTCTGCACGTTCACTACATCAGGACGTTCCTGGCTCATACGGTCACGGTTGGTACTGATAGCCAGGTGTACGGTCTCGCCGGTGACGCTGGCGGTGACGTAAAAGCCCTGGGTGACGTTGCGATACTGGGTCTGGTTCTGCAGGCGGCCATAGCCATCCTGGTGCGTGGTGGTCAGCGGTACGCTCTGGCCGATCTGAATAAGCGCCGGCACGCCTTCGCTGGCCTGGATCTGCTGGATGCCGCCATCGCGGCTGACGGTGCCATAGCTGATGATGCGGGTCTGGCTGTCGCCGCTGTTCTGCTGGTTGGTTTCGTTGGTGTCGACGGTGATCAGCAGGCGTTTGGCCGGCGTGTCCAGTTGGGAGAGCAGGGTACGCAAGCCCTCGATCTTCGCAGGGTCGGCGTTAACGATAAGCTGGTTGCCGTAGGCGCTGACGGTGCCGTCCTTGCCGATGAAGTTCTGCGCCACGGGCAGCAGGTCGGCGCTGGTGCGGTTGCTCAGGTTGACGACCTCGGTGGCAGCCAGGGCCGAAACACTGGCGGTCAGGAGCAGGGCGGTGAGCAGGGTGCGTAGGGACATGTCCGTTATCTCTGCGAGTCATTTGGCTTGATAGTGCCAGTTTGTCGGCCTGGCGGGGCGCAAGTTGAATCGTAGACGGCAAAATGCCCTGGCAGGCAGGGCATTTTGAGGTGTTGCTGATATGGCTATCGGGGGCTTGCTCCCGATATAGGCGACTCGGTCTTGAGTCAGCCCCCGCGCACCATATCCACATGCGGAATCCCGACTTCAAGAAACTCATCGCTGACGATCTTGAAACCCAACCGCTCATAAAACGGCGCCGCATACACCTGCGCACTGAGGAACTGCCGGGTCTGGCCGCGCTTTTCAGCCACTCCAATCACCGCTTCCATCAGCTTGTCGCCCACCTTCAGCCCGCGCCAGTCCTTGAGCACCGACACGCGACCAATCTCGCCGCTGGGCAGCAGGCGTGCGGTACCAATCGGAAAGTCGCCTTCGAATGCGAGGAAATGCATGGCGCCAGCGTCGTCCGCATCCCACTCGAGCTCGGCTGGAACCGATTGCTCGGCGATAAATACCGCTTCACGAATGCGCCGAATCTCGTCGATATCCTTTCGCCAGTCCGCGACACTTACGTGAATCTTATTCATCCGCGAACCCCAGGCTGCCTTGCTTGACCAGTTCGCACAGCAGGTCGCGGCCGTCTTCGTCGGCCAGCCATACGCTGAGGTTTTCGCTGTGCAGTGCGTCGGCCGAGCACACCAGCTTCAGCAGTTCACGCAGCTTGCCGGGCAGGTAACGGCTCTGGCCACTGGCGAACAGCAATACATCGTCGTCGACTTCAGACCAGGCCAGGCGCGCGCTTGGGTTGCGTACCAGAATCGCGCCATCTTGCAGGCTGTTGATGAAGTCTTCTTCGCCCAGCTCTTCACCAGCGACCAGTTCCGGGTAGCGCGGCTCGGTCATGAACTGGCCGAACCAGGTCAGCAACATGCGCTCGTCGCTCATGTGCTCAGCCAGCAGACCCTTGAGGCGATCCAGAGCGTCGACCTGAATCTGGTGTGGGTCGCTGACCGGCTGGGCGTCGGCGTCGGTGTAGCGCTCTTCGTCAGTCAGGTACTGGCTGAGGAAGTCGGTGAAGTGGGTCAGCACTTCGGCGGCGCTCGGGGCGCGGAAACCCACCGAGTAGGTCATGCAATCGTCTTCGGCAATGCCGAAGTGCGCCAGGCGCGGTGGCAGGTAGAGCATGTCGCCTGGCTCCAGCACCCATTCGGCGCTTTCTTCGAATTCGGCGAGGATGCGCAGGTCAGCGTGTTGCAGCAGCGGGCTTTCGGAGCTGCACATCTGGCCGATCTTCCAGTTGCGCTTGCCCTGGGCTTGCAGCAGGAACACATCGTAGTTATCGAAGTGCGGACCGACGCTGCCGCCGGGCGCGGCGAAGCTGATCATCACATCGTCGATACGCCAGCTTGGCAGGAAACGGAAGTGCTCCAGCAGTTCGGCGACTTCCGGCACGAACTGGTCGACCGCCTGCACCAGCAGGGTCCACTCACGCTCTGGCAGGGCGCTGAAGGCATCTTCGGCGAATGGGCCGCGACGCAGTTCCCACGGGCGCTCGCCGTGTTCGATCACCAGGCGCGATTCGACTTCTTCTTCCAGGGCCAGGCCTGCCAGTTCGTCGGCGTCGATCGGGCTTTCGAAGTCAGGGATGGCCTGACGGATCAGCAGGGGTTTCTTCTGCCAGTAGTCGCGCAGGAATTCCCGTGCCGTGATGCCGCCCAGAAGTTGAAGAGGGATATCAGGATTCATGTGTAACCTATTGAAAAAAAGCACTTTTAAGACTGGAATAAAAACGCCCGGCGCGGCCGGGCGTCTCAAGGGTCTTGCGGTAATCAGATGCGCTTGGCTTGCTCTACAGCGTTACCGATGTAGTTGGCCGGGGTCAGCAGTTTCAGCTCGGCCTTGGCGGCAGCTGGCATGTCCAGGCCGTCGATGAAAGTCTGCAGCGCTTCAGAGGTGATCCCCTTGCCGCGTGTCAGTTCTTTGAGTTTTTCGTACGGGTTTTCGATGTTGTAGCGACGCATCACGGTCTGGATCGGCTCGGCCAGGACTTCCCAGCATGCATCCAGGTCAGCGGCGATTTTCTGCTCGTTGAGCTCAAGCTTGCTGATGCCTTTGAGGCTGGCTTCGTACGCGATCACGCTGTGGGCAAAGCCTACACCGAGGTTGCGCAGTACGGTGGAGTCGGTCAGGTCGCGCTGCCAGCGAGAGATCGGCAACTTGCTGGCCAGGTGCTGGAACAGCGCGTTGGCGATGCCGAGGTTGCCTTCGGAGTTCTCGAAGTCGATCGGGTTGACCTTGTGCGGCATGGTCGACGAGCCGATTTCACCGGCAATGGTGCGCTGCTTGAAGTAGCCCAGGGAGATGTAGCCCCAGATATCGCGATCGAAGTCGATCAGGATGGTGTTGAAGCGCGCAATCGCGTCGAACAGCTCGGCAATGTAGTCGTGGGGTTCGATCTGCGTGGTGTAAGGGTTGAAACCCAGGCCCAGTTCGTCTTCGATGAAGGCGCGGGCGTTGGCTTCCCAGTCGATCTCGGGGTAGGCCGACAGGTGGGCGTTGTAGTTGCCCACGGCGCCGTTGATCTTGCCCAGCAATGGCACGGCGGCCACTTGAGCGATCTGGCGCTCCAGGCGGTACACCACGTTGGCCAGCTCTTTGCCCAGGGTGGTCGGCGAAGCCGGCTGGCCGTGGGTGCGCGAGAGCATCGGCACATCAGCGAAACGGATCGCCAGTTCACGGATAGCGTTGGCGGTCTGGCGCATCAACGGCAGCATCACGTCATCACGGCCTTCGCGCAGCATCAGGGCGTGGGACAGGTTGTTGATGTCCTCGCTGGTGCAGGCAAAGTGGATGAATTCGCTGACCTGGGCCAGTTCCGGCAGCTTGGCCGCTTGCTCTTTGAGCAGGTACTCGATGGCTTTGACGTCGTGGTTGGTGGTGCGCTCGATCTCTTTCACACGCTCGGCGTGCTCCAGGGAGAAGTTTTCCGCCAGGGTGTTCAATACAGCGTTGGCCTCGGCGGAAAACGCCGGCACTTCGCCGATGGCAGGGTGAGCGGCCAGGCGCTGGAGCCAGCGCACTTCAACCAGTACACGCGCACGGATCAAACCGTATTCGCTGAAAATAGGGCGCAGGGCCTGGGTTTTGCCGGCGTAGCGGCCGTCAACAGGGGAAACCGCAGTGAGCGAAGAGAGCTGCATGGGGTGTTCTCGGACAGTCGGGCAACGAAATGGGGCGCGTATCATACATGAAAAAATCCGCCGGTCCGTTGCCAACTGACCGGCGTATTACGCGTAACGGCTTGAAAATGGCCTGCTGATGCGACTTATTCGTTGCGCATCAACGGGTAAAGCTCTTTAAGCAATTTGCGTCGGCTGATCACCAGTTGCCAGCGATGTCCGCCCAACTGCCGCCACAACCGCGCCGAACGAATGCCGGCCAGGAGCAGCGCGCGGATCTTCGAGGCGTTATTGGGTTGCTGCAGGTTGCGCATGTCGCCGTGCACCTGGATGCGCTGGCGCAAGGTGCTCAAGGTGTCCTGGTAAAGCGCCCCGCAGGCCGCGATTACGTTCTCGTGGGCCGGGCCGAAGTGCTCAACCTGGGACTGGATTTGCGGCAGGCGCTTGCCGATGGTTTCCAGCAGGTCGTCGCGCTTGGCTAGCTGCCGTTCCAGGCCGAGCATCGACAGGGCGTAGCGCAACGGCTCGCGCTGCAGGGTGCTTGGGTCGCGTTCGAGGGCGCCGATCAGGGCGCGATAACCTTCGCGCAGGCTCAGGTCGTCGCCGCCGTACACGTCCAGGGTATCCTTCGGATCAACCACCAGCAGGCTGCCGAGCATGCACGTCAGGCCGGCCTCGGTCACCTGGCCGGTCTTGGCGATCTTGTCCACCAGGACTGCCGCGAGGAAGACCCCGCCCAGTGCCGTCAATTGCTCCTGGGTCGGGCTCATGCCGGATGGCTCCAGGCTTGCGCAACTTCAATCACGCCGCCGCCCAGGCAGATTTCGCCGTCGTAGAACACCACGGATTGGCCTGGGGTGACCGCACGTTGCGGGTCGTCGAAGGTCGCGCGGTAACCTGTGGCGGTTTTTTCCAGGGTGCACGGCTGGTCGCTCTGGCGATAGCGCACTTTGGCGGTCAGGCGGCGTGGCGTGCTCAGGTCGATCGGGTTGACCCAGTAGATCTCGGAAGCGAGCAGGGCGCCGGAGAACAGCAGCGGATGTTCGTTGCCCTGGCCGACCACAAGCACGTTGTTTTCCAGATCCTTGACCAGCACGTACCAAGGCTCTTCACCTGCGTCTTTCAGGCCGCCGATGCCCAGGCCCTGGCGCTGGCCAATGGTGTGGTACATCAGGCCATGGTGACGGCCGATCACTTCGCCGTCAGTGGTCTTGATCTCGCCCGGCTGCGCCGGCAGGTACTGCTTGAGGAAATCGCTGAAGCGGCGCTCGCCGATAAAGCAGATCCCGGTGGAGTCTTTCTTCTTGGCGGTGGCCAGGCCGTGTTTCTCGGCGATCTTGCGCACTTCGGGCTTTTCCAGTTCGCCGACCGGGAACAGGGTCTTGGCAATCTGTTCACCGCCGACGGCGTGCAGGAAGTAGCTCTGGTCCTTGTTCGGGTCCAGGCCCTTGAGCAATTCGGTGCGGCCATCGATATCGCGACGGCGCACGTAGTGGCCCGTGGCAATCAGGTCGGCGCCAAGCATCATGGCGTAATCGAGGAACGCCTTGAACTTGATTTCGCGGTTGCACAGGATGTCCGGGTTCGGCGTGCGGCCGGCCTTGTATTCGGCCAGGAAGTGCTCGAACACGTTGTCCCAGTACTCGGCGGCGAAGTTGGCAGTGTGCAGCTTGATGCCGATCCTGTCGCACACGGCCTGGGCGTCCGCCAGGTCGTCCATGGCGGTGCAGTATTCGGTTCCATCGTCTTCTTCCCAGTTCTTCATGAACAGGCCTTCCACCTCATAACCCTGCTCCATGAGCAGAACGGCGGAAACGGAAGAATCCACGCCGCCGGACATACCGACGATGACGCGCTTCTTTTGTGTGTCAGAAGGGGCTGGATCACGCATAGGGTTTCAACGGGTGTCTTGAAAAAGGACGCGATTCTATCAGGCCCGAGCCGCTAAGGCTAAAGAGAAGGGCGGATCAATTCGAGACTGTGCCGGTGGCCGGCCAGATAATCATCGATACAGCGGATGATCAGCTCGCTGCGCCAGTCATCGCGCACGGTCATCAACTCGTCACGGGTCAGCCAACGGGCGCGCAGGATGCCTTCGTCGAGTTGATAGTTCGGGTGGTGTTTCAGGGCCTTGGCGATGAAGCAAACCCGTTGATAGGTCACGCCGTTGCTGGGGGCAGTGTAGAGGTAGATGCCGACGATGCCGGTGGCTTCGACATCCCAGCCGGTTTCTTCGAGGGTTTCGCGCACCGCGGCCTCGGTGAGGGTTTCGTTCGGGTCCAGATGGCCGGCGGGCTGGTTGAGCACGGCGCGGCCGCCCTTGAGTTCTTCGACCATCAGGAAGCGGCCGTTGTCTTCAACGATGGTGGCGACGGTGATGTGGGGGAGCCAGGTCATTGCAAACCTCGGTATCGGGAAGGTGACTCGGTCAATGTGGGAGCTGGCTTGCCTGCGATGGCGGTGGGTCAGCTGCACCTGTATGAACTGACAGACTGTAATCGCAGGCAAGCCAGCTCCCACATTTGATTGGGTTTCTTCAATGAAGTCCCTACAAACAGAAACCCCGGCACTGGGCCGGGGCTTCTTTGCATCCTTACAACCTTACTTCAACTTGGCAATCGCCGCATTGAGGGTGTTGCTTGGGCGCATGGCCTTGCTGGTCAGCTCGGGGTTCGGCGCGTAGTAGCCGCCGATGTTCACGGGCTTGCCCTGCACCGCGTTGAGCTCGGCAACGATGGTTGCTTCGTTCTCGGCCAGGGTTTTTGCCAGTTCGCCGAACTGCGCTTGCAGTGCAGCGTCTTCGGTCTGGGCGGCCAGGGCTTGGGCCCAGTACAGCGCCAGGTAGAAGTGGCTGCCGCGGTTGTCGATGTTGCCGACTTTGCGCGATGGCGACTTGTTGTTGTCCAGGAACTGACCGGTAGCCTGGTCCAGGGTCTTGGACAGTACCAAGGCTTTGGGGTTGTTGTAGGTCACACCCAGGTGCTCAAGGGAAGCGGCCAGGGCCAGGAACTCGCCCAGGGAGTCCCAACGCAGGAAGTTTTCTTCCAGCAGCTGCTGAACGTGCTTGGGAGCCGAACCGCCAGCGCCGGTTTCGAACAGGCCGCCGCCGTTCATCAGCGGCACGATCGACAGCATCTTGGCGCTGGTGCCCAGTTCCATGATCGGGAACAGGTCGGTCAGGTAGTCGCGCAGCACGTTGCCGGTCACCGAAATGGTGTCCAGGCCCTTGCGGGTGCGCTCCAGGGTGAACTTCATCGCATCGACCGGGGCCATGATGCGGATGTCCAGGCCTTCGGTGTTGTGGTCTTTCAGGTACGCCTGAACTTTCTCGACCACTACGCCATCGTGAGCGCGCTTGGGGTCCAGCCAGAAAATGGCCGGGGTGTTGCTGGCGCGGGCACGGTTGACGGCGAGCTTGACCCAGTCCTGGATCGGCGCGTCTTTGGTCTGGCACATGCGGAAGATGTCGCCGGCCTCGACTTTCTGTTCCATCAGCAGGTTGCCCTGGCTGTCGGTGACGCGAACAACGCCGTCAGCCTTGATCTGGAAGGTCTTGTCGTGGGAGCCGTACTCTTCGGCTTTCTTGGCCATCAGGCCAACGTTTGGCACGCTGCCCATGGTGGTCGGGTCGAAGGCGCCATTGGCCTTGCAGTCTTCGATGACCGCCTGGTAGATGGTGGCGTAGCAGCGATCCGGGATCACAGCCTTGGTGTCGTGCAACTGGCCGTCGGTGCCCCACATCTTGCCGGAGTCACGGATCATGGCTGGCATCGAGGCGTCGACGATCACGTCGCTCGGCACGTGCAGGTTGGTGATGCCTTTGTCGGAGTTGACCATCGCCAGGGCAGGACGAGCGGCGTAGACGGCCTGGATGTCGGCTTCGATCTGCGCTTGCTGGTCGGCCGGCAGGGCCTTGATGCGGGCATACAGGTCGCCGATGCCGTTGTTCAGGTTGAAGCCGATCTGCTCAAGCACGGTAGCGTGCTTGGCCAAGGCATCTTTATAGAACTCGGCAACGATCTGGCCGAACATGATCGGGTCGGAGACCTTCATCATGGTGGCTTTGAGGTGAACCGACAGCAGCACGCCTTGCTTCTTGGCGTCCTCGATTTCAGCGGCGATGAAGCTGCGCAGGGCTTTCTTGCTCAGTACGGCGGTATCGATGATTTCGCCGGCCTGGACGCTGGTCTTTTCTTTCAGGACGGTGGTGGTGCCGTCCTGAGCAACCAGCGCAATTTTGACAGCATCGGCGGCTTCGATCTGTACGGCTTTTTCGCTGCCGTAGAAGTCACCATTGCTCATGTGGGCAATGTGCGACTTGGAGTCGGCAGCCCAGGCGCCCATCTTGTGCGGGTGCTTGCGTGCGTAGTTCTTGACCGACAGCGGCGCGCGGCGGTCGGAGTTGCCTTCGCGCAGTACCGGGTTCACGGCGCTGCCCTTGACCTTGTCGTAACGTGCACGGGTTTCTTTTTCCGCGTCGGTGGTTACGGTTTCCGGGTAGTCCGGCAGGGCGTAGCCCTGGGCCTGCAGTTCCTTGATCGCGGCTTGCAGTTGCGGGGTCGAGGCACTGATGTTAGGCAGCTTGATGATGTTGGCTTCAGGGGTTACGGCCAGGTCGCCCAGTTCGGCGAGGTGGTCCGGGATAGCCTTGGTGCCCAGTTGCTCGGGGAAGCTTGCGAGGATGCGCCCTGCGAGGGAGATGTCGCGGGTTTCAACGGCAATATCAGCGGAAGCGGTGAAGGCCTCTACGATAGGCAACAGTGAATAGGTGGCGAGGGCTGGAGCTTCGTCGGTGAAGGTGTAGATGATCTTCGAGCGGGTGGGCATATTCGGATTAACTCTCTTCTTTGCTGAAAGCGTGCGCAGAAACTCGAGATGCGCCGGGTGGAGCGCGTTCGTTCAAAGTCATCCATGAGCGAAATGTCGAGGTTTCTTCGCGGTGATGTTGGGTTGCATCAGTCGAGCGTCAAGCGTTTGGACTATTGTAATAGTCCTGCTTTCTGGCTGAAGGCTACTGTCTAGAGCGGTCAACCGTCGTGACTCTTTGGTCAGCGGCGGCATTATACATAGGTCGCTATGCTTACGCAGAGCCTTCATACAAAAGCTGTGTCGTCCATTGGTCTAAAGGTCGCAGGGGTGGGGTTACGCCGAAAGTTGAATGATGTGCTCAAGATTGGCACTTTTCCCTTTGCTTTCAGGCTTGTAGGCGACAATTTATGCTGTTTTCGATGCAAATGAGCATGGCGCGAGGTTTCGGTCGCCATTTATCTGGAGTAGGCTCGAACGCAGCCAGATGTTCAATCCATAGATGGAGTTCAGCATGGGATACAAGAAGATTCAGGTTCCGGCAGTCGGCGACAAAATCACCGTCAATGCAGACCATTCTCTCAATGTTCCTGACCAACCGATCATCCCCTATATCGAAGGTGACGGTATTGGCGTCGACATCAGTCCGGTGATGATCAAGGTGGTCGACGCAGCTGTTGAAAAGGCTTACGGCGGCAAGCGCAAAATCTCGTGGATGGAGGTGTATGCCGGCGAAAAGGCGACCCAGGTCTACGACCAGGACACCTGGTTGCCCCAGGAAACCCTGGACGCGGTCAAGGATTACGTGGTGTCCATCAAGGGCCCGCTGACCACGCCGGTCGGGGGTGGTATTCGCTCGCTGAACGTGGCTCTGCGTCAGCAGCTCGACCTGTATGTGTGCCTGCGCCCGGTACGCTGGTTTGAAGGCGTGCCTAGCCCGGTCAAGAAGCCAGGCGATGTGGACATGACCATCTTCCGTGAGAACTCCGAGGATATTTACGCGGGTATCGAGTGGAAAGCCGGTTCGCCTGAGGCGATCAAGGTGATCAAGTTCCTCAAGGAGGAAATGGGCGTTACCAAGATCCGTTTCGACCAGGATTGCGGGATTGGCGTCAAGCCGGTGTCGAAAGAGGGTACCAAGCGCCTGGCACGCAAGGCCCTGCAGTATGTAGTCGATAACGACCGCGACTCGCTGACCATCGTGCATAAAGGCAACATCATGAAGTTCACCGAAGGTGCCTTCAAGGAGTGGGCCTACGAAGTGGCGGCTGAAGAATTCGGCGCGACGCTGCTCGACGGCGGCCCGTGGATGCAGTTCAAGAACCCCAAGACCGGCAAGAATGTGGTGGTCAAGGATGCGATTGCCGATGCCATGCTCCAGCAGATCCTGCTGCGTCCGGCTGAGTATGATGTGATTGCCACGCTCAACCTCAATGGCGACTACTTGTCCGATGCCTTGGCGGCGGAGGTTGGTGGTATTGGTATCGCGCCGGGAGCCAACCTGTCGGACACCGTGGCGATGTTCGAAGCCACTCACGGTACTGCGCCCAAGTATGCGGGCAAAGACCAGGTCAACCCGGGTTCACTGATTCTGTCGGCAGAAATGATGCTGCGTCATATGGGCTGGGTCGAGGCGGCTGACTTGATCATCAAGGGCACCAATGGTGCGATTTCTGCCAAGACCGTGACCTATGACTTTGAGCGCCTGATGGATGGCGCTACGTTGGTGTCGTCGTCGGGCTTTGGTGATGCGCTGATCAAGCATATGTAAACAGGCAGAAAAAAACCGGCCGCCTTGATGAATTGGGCGGCCGGTTTGCTTTCAGTGCTTTGTTCAGTGGCTGATCAGGCCTGTTCTTTTTTTGACTTTTGATCGGGCGCTGCAACTTTTTCTGCGGCAGACGGGGCGGTGACTAACTTGATATTCACCGCATTCAAGCCCTTTGGGCCCTGTTTAAGATCAAAGGACACCGGTTGACCCGCCTTCAGCGTTTTGTACCCATCCATATCGATCACGGAGAAATGCGCAAAAAGGTCCTCATCCTTGCCGTCCTCGACAATGAAACCGTAACCCTTGGCATTGTTGAACCACTTGACCTTACCACTTAGCATCGCCATATCCCTCTGCACCAGACTCCATCACTGGAGTATCATCCAGTTTATCCGTCCTAACCCGAATAAATAAGGTTGACTGCGCGGACCTTTTTTACCCACTGTGGGCTCTATTGGTTGTAACACCGATTTGCCGATAGTCAAGGCGACCAGTCGGTCAGAGTTGAAATTCTGACAGCTCGCCCCCACCACTGTAATTGAACCACTGACGAACCTTTCTTTCCATGCATGCAAATAGCCAGATTCGACTAACATTCAATCAGGATCGCCCGGATCAGGAACATGACGACGACGGTTCTGCAGGCATTGCTGTTCAGGAGGCCAAGCCTGCTTTACAGGCACCGCCGATGTACAAGGTGGTTTTGTTCAATGATGACTACACACCGATGGATTTCGTCGTCGAAGTGCTCGAGGTGTTTTTTAACCTGAACCGCGAGTTGGCGACCAAGGTAATGCTGGCCGTTCACACAGAAGGACGGGCAGTATGTGGAGTGTTTACCCGCGACATCGCCGAGACAAAGGCCATGCAGGTCAACCAGTACGCCAGGGAAAGCCAGCATCCGCTACTCTGTGAAATCGAGAAGGACGGTTAACGCCGACCACTTGGGTATGAGGTGAAGCTATGTTAAACCGCGAGCTCGAAGTCACCCTCAATCTTGCCTTCAAGGAGGCTCGTTCGAAGCGTCATGAGTTCATGACCGTCGAGCACCTTTTGCTGGCACTTTTGGATAATGAAGCTGCCGCCACCGTTCTGCGTGCGTGCGGCGCCAACCTCGACAAACTCAAGCATGATCTGCAGGAGTTTATCGACTCCACCACGCCACTGATCCCCGTGCATGACGAGGACCGCGAGACCCAGCCAACCCTGGGCTTCCAGCGGGTATTGCAGCGTGCTGTCTTCCACGTACAGAGCTCCGGTAAGCGTGAGGTCACAGGCGCAAACGTGCTGGTGGCAATTTTCAGCGAACAGGAAAGCCAGGCCGTGTTTCTGCTCAAGCAGCAGAGCGTTGCCCGTATTGATGTCGTCAATTACATCGCCCACGGTATCTCCAAGGTGCCCGGGCACGGCGATCATTCCGAGGGTGAGCAGGATATGCAGGACGACGAGGGCGGTGAGTCTTCTTCTTCAAGCAACCCGCTGGATGCCTATGCCAGCAATCTCAATGAGATGGCGCGACAGGGGCGGATCGATCCGCTGGTCGGGCGTGAGAGCGAGGTCGAGCGTGTAGCGCAGATTCTCGCGCGGCGTCGCAAGAACAACCCGTTGCTGGTGGGTGAGGCGGGCGTGGGTAAAACCGCGATTGCCGAAGGCCTGGCCAAGCGCATTGTCGACAACCAGGTGCCGGACCTGCTGGCCAACAGCGTCGTCTACTCCCTTGACCTGGGCGCATTGCTCGCCGGGACCAAGTACCGTGGCGATTTCGAGAAGCGCTTCAAGGCGCTGCTCGGCGAGCTGAAAAAACGCCCGCAGGCGATCCTGTTCATCGACGAGATCCACACCATCATTGGTGCCGGTGCGGCCTCCGGTGGGGTGATGGATGCCTCCAACCTGCTTAAGCCATTGCTGTCTTCGGGTGATATCCGCTGCATCGGCTCAACCACCTTCCAGGAGTTTCGCGGCATTTTCGAAAAAGACCGTGCCCTGGCGCGTCGCTTCCAGAAAGTCGACGTGTCCGAGCCTTCGGTTGAAGACACCATTGGCATCCTGCGCGGGCTCAAGGGGCGTTTTGAAGCGCACCACGGCATCGAGTACACCGATGAGGCCCTGCGTGCGGCGGCCGAGCTGGCGTCGCGCTACATCAATGACCGGCACATGCCGGACAAGGCCATCGACGTGATCGACGAGGCGGGCGCCTACCAGCGCCTGCAGCCGGTCGAGAAGCGTGTGAAGCGTATCGATGTGCCTCAGGTCGAGGACATCGTGGCGAAGATCGCGCGGATTCCGCCAAAGCACGTCACCAGTTCCGACAAGGAGCTGCTGCGTAACCTGGAGCGCGATCTCAAGCTCACTGTGTTCGGTCAGGATGCGGCGATCGACTCGCTGTCCACTGCGATCAAGTTGTCCCGTGCGGGCCTCAAGTCGCCGGACAAGCCGGTCGGTTCGTTCCTGTTCGCAGGGCCTACCGGTGTCGGCAAGACCGAGGCGGCGCGGCAGTTGGCCAAGGCCATGGGTATCGAGCTGGTCCGTTTCGACATGTCCGAGTACATGGAGCGTCACACCGTGTCGCGCCTGATCGGTGCGCCGCCGGGCTATGTCGGTTTCGATCAGGGCGGCTTGTTGACCGAGGCGATCACCAAGCAGCCGCATTGCGTACTGCTGCTCGATGAAATCGAAAAGGCTCACCCGGAAGTCTTCAACCTGCTGTTGCAGGTCATGGACCACGGGACGCTGACCGATAACAACGGGCGCAAGGCGGACTTCCGTAATGTGATCGTGATCATGACCACGAACGCTGGTGCCGAAACTGCTGCGCGAGCGTCAATCGGCTTCACGCATCAGGATCACTCTTCCGATGCAATGGAAGTGATCAAGAAGAGCTTCACGCCGGAGTTCCGCAACCGTCTGGACACCATTATCCAATTTGGTCGCCTCAGCCATGAGGTTATCAAGAGCGTGGTGGACAAGTTCCTCACCGAGCTTCAGGCGCAGTTGGAAGACAAGCGCGTGCAGCTGGATGTGACGGAAGCGGCTCGCAGTTGGATCGCAGAGGGCGGCTACGATGCGGCAATGGGCGCTCGCCCAATGGCGCGTCTGATCCAGGACAAGATCAAGCGGCCGCTGGCCGAAGAGATCCTGTTCGGAGAACTCTCCGATCATGGCGGCGTGGTGCATATCGACCTGAAGGACGGCGAGCTGACCTTCGAGTTCGAGACCACGGCAGAAATGGCCTGATCGCTGTGCAGCAACACAAAAAGGCGCCGAAAGGCGCCTTTTTGCTGACTTGAAATGCAATTCTCAGAACAATCGAGATCCAATGTGGGAGGGAGCAAGCCCCCTCCCACAGGGATTTGTGTTGTTGGGGCAAATGGCGCACACACAAAAACGCCCGGCATAACCGGGCGTTTTGTATTGACTAGCTTAGCGAGCGCGGTAAGTGATGCGCCCTTTGCTCAAGTCATAGGGCGTCAGCTCGACGCGCACTTTGTCACCGGTAAGAATACGAATGTAGTTCTTGCGCATCTTGCCGGAGATATGCGCGGTTACGACGTGCCCATTTTCCAACTCCACACGAAACATGGTGTTGGGCAGGGTGTCGACGACAGTGCCTTCCATTTCGAAGCTGTCTTCTTTCGACATGCAGTAAAGCCCTCGGTATCCAGTGAATGGCCCGGTGCAACTGCGCCAGGCAAAAGCGGCGTGCATTGTGCCCGAAAAAGAGGGTTCAAGCCAAGGGGTTCTAGTTAAGTGTGACCCATCTTTGATTAATCAGCAGCTCAATGGGCCGATATTGGGTCTTGTAGTTCATCTTTTTGCAGTTCTTGATCCAGTATCCGAGGTACACCGCTTCCAGTTCCAGGCGCAGCGCTTCACCTATTTGCCAGAGGATCGCAAAGCGCCCGAGGCTGCGGCGTTCCTCTTCGGGTTCATAGAAGGTGTACACCGCCGACAGGCCGTTGGGCAGCAGGTCGGTCACCGCCACGGCCAGCAGCCGTCCATCGAGGCGGAACTCGTAGAAGCGCGAGAACGGCAGGTCACGTACCAGGAAGGTGGAAAACTGATCACGGCTGGGCGGGAACATGTCGCCATCGGCATGGCGTTGCTCGATGTAGCGCTGATAAAGGTCGAAATACTCTTCGCTGTACTGCGGCTTGACCGCGTTTACCGTCAGGTCGGCGTTGCGTTTGAGGATGCGTTTCTGATTGCGATCGGGCAAAAATTGCGCGGCAGGGATGCGCGCCGGCACACACGCGTTGCAATTCTGGCAGTGAGGTCGGTACAGATGATCGCCGCTGCGCCGAAACCCCATCTCCGAGAGGTCGGCGTACACGTGCACGTCCATCGGCTGGCTGGGATCGAGGAACAGCGTGGTGGCCTGCTCATCGGGCAGATAGCTGCAAGAGTGGGCTTGAGTGGCATAGAACTTCAAGCGCGCCAGCTCGGTCATGATCAACCCTCGGGATAAGCTTTGGAATAAGTGTAAGCCAGGTAGGCGAAAGTCGCCTACGAAACCCACGGCCCAGAGCTGGGTTGGTCCAAATGCTTGCGCAGCAAGTCAGCGAAGTCGCTGCGCGGTATGGCACGGGCGCCCAGGCTGTGCAGGTGGTCATTGGGCATCTGGCAGTCGATCAGCACGAAGCCCCACGCCTGCAATTGACGGGTCAATGTGGCGAAACCGAATTTCGAGGCGTTGTCGGCGCGGCTGAACATGGATTCGCCAAAAAACAGCTGGCCCATCGCCAGGCCATACAGGCCACCTACCAGTTCGCCCTGGTCCCATACTTCCACGGAGTGGGCGTAGCCGCGCTTGTGCAGCGCCAGGTAGGCGTTCTGGATGCCCTCGGTGATCCAGGTGCCGTCCGCGTAGGCGCGCGGTGCAGCACAGGCCTGGATGACAGCGGCGAAATCCTGGTCGAACGTTACGGTATAACGCTGTTGGCGCAGCAGTTTGCCGAGGCTGCGGGACACATGCAGTTCGTCGGGGAAGATCACCGTGCGTGGGTCGGGTGACCACCAGAGGATAGGCTGGCCTTCGGAGAACCACGGAAAGCAGCCATGGCGATAGGCCTGGATCAGGCGTTCGGCCGACAGGTCGCCACCGGCGGCGAGCAGGCCATTGGGTTCGCGCATGGCCTTGGCCAGGGGCGGGAAAGTCAGGTTGTCGCGTTGTAACCAGGTCAGCATGGCATCCAGGCTTACGGAAGGGGAGGGGAGTGGCAGACAAGGCATCTGCCGCATAAGCGTTGATTATTGTCGACCCGGCGCCAAGGGGCCAGCCCGATTAACCCGTGAGGCCGGATTAGCATGAGCGGGTGTTTCTGCAACTCTGCGCATAAGGCGCGGTCGTAATCGGGGCTGGCACATGCCAGCCATTTGCCAAGTTTGCCTGGATTGCCAGATACAGCTCATAAGCCTTTGTCAGCAAAGGCAATGCATGCTCAAATTGAACAGGCTTTGACACTTCGATTGCCAAGGCTGCCAGGTGGAGGGCAAGTGTGTGGCATCGCGCACGCAAACCCGTACAATGCGCCCATTGTGGCGTTATCGCCATTTCACCTATCCGTGACCTGGTGTTAAAAGTAGATTCAGCAACATACGTTCATTTTTCAGCTGCTCGGGATAGGGCAGTCATGTGTAGTCATTCAACAGATGGACGCGCTAAAGGCGCAGGAAAAGACCCGTTTTGAAGAAATCCGCCGCAGCACCTAAAGCAGCAGTCGTACCGGCCTGGCGCCAGCACCTGCATTACCGACTCAAGGAAGGCGCACTGATTGCCATCGGTGCCCTGTGCCTGTTCCTGATGATGGCCTTGCTCACCTATGGCAAGGACGATCCAGGCTGGAGCCATAACAGCAAGATCGACGACGTGCAGAATTTCGGTGGGCCGGTAGGGTCCTACAGCGCCGATATCCTGTTCATGATCCTGGGTTATTTCGCGTACATTTTCCCGCTGCTGCTGGCGATCAAGACCTGGCAGATCTTCCGCCAGCGTCACGAGCCGTGGCAGTGGAGCGGCTGGCTGTTCTCCTGGCGCCTGATCGGCCTGGTGTTCCTGGTGCTGTCCGGCGCGGCGCTGGCGCATATTCACTTCCATGCACCCACCGGCCTGCCGGCGGGTGCGGGCGGGGCGCTGGGCGAAAGCCTCGGTGACCTGGCGCGCCGCACGCTGAATATCCAGGGCAGCACCTTGATGTTCATCGCGCTGTTCCTGTTCGGCCTCACGGTCTTTACCGACCTGTCATGGTTCAAGGTGATGGACGTGACCGGCAAGATCACCCTTGATCTGTTCGAATTGTTCCAAGGCGCCGCCAACCGCTGGTGGGCTGCCCGTGTGGAGCGCAAGCAGATGGTTGCGCAGCTTCGCGAGGTGGACACTCGTGTCAACGAGGTGGTGGCCCCAAGCACCCCGGACCGGCGCGAGCAGGCCAAGGTCAAGGAGCGCTTGATCGAGCGTGAGCAAGCCCTGAGCAAGCACATGTCGGACCGCGAGAAGCAGGTGCCGCCGGTGATCGCGCCGGCACCGCCCAAGGCGCCGGAACCCAGCCATCGTGTGCAGAAAGAGAAACAGGCTCCGTTGTTCATCGACAGCGCCGTGGAAGGCACCTTGCCGCCGATCTCGATTCTTGACCCGGCAGAAAAGAAACAGCTCAATTATTCCCCCGAATCCCTGGCGGCCGTCGGCCATCTGCTGGAAATCAAGCTCAAGGAGTTCGGCGTCGAAGTGTCGGTGGATTCGATCCATCCCGGCCCGGTGATTACCCGTTACGAAATCCAGCCGGCCGCCGGTGTCAAAGTCAGCCGCATTTCCAACCTGGCCAAAGACTTGGCCCGTTCCCTGGCCGTGACCAGCGTGCGCGTGGTGGAAGTGATCCCGGGCAAGACCACCGTGGGTATCGAGATTCCCAACGAAGACCGCCAGATCGTGCGTTTCTCCGAAGTGCTGTCGACCCCCGAGTACGACAATTTCAAATCGCCGGTCACCCTGGCCCTCGGCCATGACATCGGCGGCAAGCCGGTGATCACCGACCTGGCGAAAATGCCTCACCTGCTGGTAGCCGGTACCACCGGTTCCGGTAAGTCGGTGGGTGTGAACGCAATGATCCTGTCGATCCTGTTCAAGTCCGGGCCGGATGACGCCAAGCTGATCATGATCGACCCGAAGATGTTGGAACTGTCGATCTACGAAGGCATTCCGCACCTGTTGTGCCCGGTGGTTACCGACATGAAGGACGCCGCCAACGCCCTGCGTTGGAGCGTTGCCGAGATGGAGCGCCGCTACAAGCTGATGGCCAAGATGGGCGTACGTAACCTGTCGGGCTTCAACGCCAAGGTCAAGGAAGCCCAGGACGCCGGCGAACCGCTGACCGACCCGCTGTACAAACGCGAAAACATTCATGACGAGGCCCCGCTGCTGACCAAGCTGCCGACCATCGTGGTGGTGGTCGACGAATTCGCCGACATGATGATGATCGTCGGCAAGAAGGTCGAAGAACTGATCGCGCGTATTGCCCAGAAGGCACGTGCCGCCGGGATTCACCTGATCCTCGCGACTCAGCGCCCGTCGGTGGATGTGATCACCGGCCTGATCAAGGCCAACATCCCGACACGCATGGCGTTCCAGGTATCGAGCAAGATCGACTCACGGACCATCATCGACCAGGGTGGCGCCGAGCAACTGCTGGGCCACGGTGACATGCTCTACATGCCGCCGGGCACCAGCCTGCCGATTCGCGTTCACGGTGCCTTTGTGTCCGATGACGAAGTACACCGCGTGGTCGAAGCCTGGAAACTGCGCGGCGCCCCGGAATACAACGATGACATCCTCGCAGGCGTCGAAGAGGCCGGCAGCGGTTTTGACGGTGGCAGCGGCGGTGGCGACGATGATGCCGAAACCGACGCGCTGTACGATGAGGCCGTGGCCTTCGTGCTGGAAAGCCGTCGCGCCTCTATCTCCGCAGTGCAACGCAAGTTGAAAATCGGCTACAACCGCGCTGCCCGCATGATCGAAGCCATGGAACACGCCGGCGTTGTCACTGCAATGAACACCAACGGCTCGCGTGAAATCATCGCCCCCGGGCAGATGCGCGACTGACCCCGGTGCCGCGTGGTAATACGCGGCACCGCCCTGACTACTCAATGAGGACTCCCATGCGCTTTATCCGCATGCTGTTGTTGCCGGCACTGGCCCTGACCGCTGTTTCGGCTCACGCTGACCCGGCTTCCGTCGCCAGCCTGAAGAACCTGTTGGACAAATCCCAGACCCTGACCGCGCGCTTCTCCCAACTGACCCTGGATGCCGGTGGCACCCAGTTGCAGGAAACCGCCGGTGAGATGGCCGTGCAGCGCCCTGGGTTGTTCTACTGGCATACCGAAGGCAAGGCTGAGCAGACCATCGTTTCCGATGGCCAGAAGGTCACCCTGTGGGACCCGGACCTGGAACAGGCGACCATCAAGAAGCTCGATCCACGCCTGAACCAGACACCCGCACTGCTGCTGTCGGGTGACGTGTCGAAAATCAACGACAGCTTCGACATCACTTCCAAACAGACCAGCAACGTGATCGAGTTCACCCTCAAGCCAAAATCCAAGGACACGCTGTTTGACACGCTGTCCCTGTCGTTCGGCAACGGTGTGATCAATAACATGCGCCTGGTCGACAGCGTTGGCCAGCGCACCGATATCCTGTTTTCCGGGGTCAAGGCCAACCAGCCGGTGCCCGCGTCCAAGTTCAAGTTCGACATCCCCAAGGGTGCCGACGTGATCCAGGAATAACCTGCCGAGAGGTTTCAAGCGCTGCCCATGGATCTGTTTCGAAGTGACCCGATTGCCCAGCCCCTGGCCGCACGCTTGCGTTCGACCAACCTGGATGAGTACGTCGGTCAGGAACACCTGCTCGCTCGCGGCAAGCCCTTGCGCGAAGCGCTGGAGCAGGGCGCGCTGCACTCGATGATTTTCTGGGGCCCGCCGGGCGTGGGCAAGACCACCCTGGCGCGGCTGCTGGCGAAAGTCTCGGATGCCCACTTTGAAACGGTCTCGGCGGTGCTTGCCGGGGTCAAGGAAATCCGCCAGGCGGTGGAAGTCGCCAAGCAGCAGGCCGGGCAGTACGGCAAGCGCACCATCCTGTTTGTCGACGAAGTGCATCGCTTCAACAAGTCACAGCAGGATGCGTTCCTGCCGTATGTTGAAGACGGCACCTTGATCTTTATCGGCGCCACCACTGAAAACCCTTCGTTTGAGCTCAACAACGCCTTGTTGTCGCGAGCGCGTGTCTACGTGCTCAAAAGCCTGGACGAGGCGGCGATGCAGAAACTGCTGCAGCGGGCCTTGAATGAAGACAAGGGCCTGGGCAAGCGCCATCTGAGCGTCAGTGAAGAAGGCTTCAAGATCCTGCTCACCGCCGCAGATGGCGATGGCAGGCGTTTTCTCAACCTGCTGGAAAACGCTTCGGACCTGGCTGAAGACGGCGGCGAAATTGGCGTCGATCTGCTGCAAAGCCTGCTGGGTGATACGCGCCGGCGCTTCGACAAGGGCGGTGAAGCTTTCTACGACCAGATTTCCGCGCTGCACAAGTCCGTGCGCGGCTCCAACCCGGACGGTGCGCTGTACTGGTTCGCACGCATGATCGACGGCGGTTGCGATCCGTTGTACCTGGCCCGTCGCGTGGTGCGCATGGCCAGCGAAGACATCGGCAATGCCGACCCGCGAGCCCTGAGCCTGTGCCTGGCCGCCTGGGAGGTGCAGGAGCGCCTCGGCAGCCCGGAAGGCGAGTTGGCGGTGGCCCAGGCCATCACCTACCTGGCCTGCGCACCGAAAAGCAACGCGGTGTACATGGGCTTCAAGTCGGCGCTGCGAGCGGCGGCTGAACATGGTTCGCTGGAAGTGCCGATGCACTTGCGCAACGCGCCGACCAAACTGATGAAACAACTGGGCTACGGCGATGAATACCGTTATGCCCATGATGAGCCGGATGCCTACGCGGCCGGCGAAGACTACTTCCCTGATGAGCTGGAGCCGCAGCCGTTCTATCAGCCAGTGCCCCGTGGCCTGGAGTTGAAGATTGGTGAAAAGCTCAATCACCTTGCTACCCTCGACCGTTTAAGCCCCCGCCAGCGGAGAAAATCATGATTCCCTTGGTCGTCGCTGTCTCGGCTGGTGGCATCGCCGGTACACTGCTGCGCTTTGCCACCGGCAATTGGATCAACGCCAATTGGCCGAAACACTTCTATACGGCGACGCTCGCCGTTAATATCGTGGGCTGCCTGCTGATCGGCGTGTTATACGGCCTGTTTTTGTTACGCCCGGAAGTGCCTGTTGAGGTGCGTGCCGGATTGATGGTTGGCTTTCTCGGCGGCCTGACGACCTTTTCATCCTTTTCACTGGATACCGTGCGCCTGCTGGAAAGCGGGCAAGTGCCGCTGGCGATTGGCTATGCGGCCATCAGCGTATTCGGCGGGCTGCTCGCCACCTGGGCCGGCCTGTCCTTGACCAAACTTTGATAACGAGAGACCGACATGCTCGATTCCAAACTGTTACGTAGCAACCTTCAGGACGTAGCGGACCGCCTGGCATCCCGTGGCTTTGCCTTGGATGTTGCGCGCATCGAAGCGCTGGAAGAACAGCGCAAGACCGTCCAGACCCGCACCGAAGCACTGCAGGCTGAGCGTAATGCGCGTTCCAAGTCCATTGGCCAGGCCAAACAGCGCGGCGAAGACATCGCACCGCTGATGGCGGATGTCGAGCGTATGGGCACTGAGCTGTCCAACGGCAAAACCGAGCTGGAAGGCATCCAGACCGAGCTGGACTCGATCCTGCTGGGCATTCCGAACCTGCCCCACGAATCCGTGCCGGTAGGCGAAGACGAAGACGGCAACGTTGAAGTACGCCGCTGGGGTACGCCCAAAGCCTTCGATTTCGAGATCAAGGACCATGTGGCCCTGGGCGAATTGACCGGTGGCCTGGATTTCGAGACCGCGGCAAAAATGTCCGGTGCCCGTTTCGCTTTGCTGCGTGGCCCGATCGCCCGTATGCACCGTGCGCTGGCGCAGTTCATGATCAACCTGCACACCGGTGAGCATGGCTACGAAGAAGCCTACACCCCGTACCTGGTCCAAGCGCCGGCGCTGATGGGTACCAGCCAGTTGCCGAAATTCGAAGAAGACCTGTTCAAGATCACTCGCGACGGCGAAGCCGATCTGTACCTGATCCCGACCGCCGAGGTGTCGCTGACCAATATCGTCGCCGGCGAAATCCTCGATGCCAAGCAACTGCCGTTGAAGCTGGTTGCCCACAGCCCGTGCTTTCGCAGTGAAGCCGGCGCATCGGGTCGCGATACGCGCGGCATGATCCGCCAACACCAGTTCGACAAGGTCGAGATGGTGCAGGTGGTCGAGCCGTCGACTTCCATGGAAGCCCTGGAAGGCCTGACCGCCAATGCCGAACGCGTTCTGCAACTGTTGGAGCTGCCGTACCGCGTACTGGCGCTGTGCACCGGCGACATGGGCTTCAGCGCTGTGAAGACCTACGATTTGGAAGTGTGGGTACCGAGCCAAGACAAGTACCGCGAAATTTCGTCGTGCTCCAACTGCGGTGATTTCCAGGCCCGTCGTATGCAGGCGCGTTTCCGCAACCCGGAAACCGGCAAGCCGGAGTTGGTGCACACCCTTAACGGTTCTGGCCTGGCCGTAGGCCGTACCTTGGTGGCCGTGCTGGAAAACTACCAGCAGGCTGACGGTTCGATCCGTGTACCTGAGGTGCTCAAGCCGTACATGGGCGGCGTTGAGGTCATCGCCTAAATGGAATTTCTGCCGCTGTTTCATAACCTGCGCGGCAGTCGAGTGTTGGTCGTCGGTGGCGGGGAGATTGCCTTGCGCAAATCCCGGCTGCTGGCCGACGCCGGTGCGTTGCTGCGGGTGGTTGCTCCCCAGATCGAAGACCAGTTGTGTGAACTGGTACTGGGCAGTGGCGGGGAACTGATTTTGCGCGGTTATCAGGAGGCTGACCTGGAGGGTTGCACCCTGATCATCGCGGCAACGGACGACGAGCCGCTGAACGCGCAAGTGTCCAGTGAGGCCAAGCGCCGTTGCGTGCCGGTCAACGTTGTAGACGCGCCGGCCCTGTGCAGCGTGATCTTCCCGGCGATTGTCGACCGTTCGCCGTTGGTGATTGCGGTGTCCAGCGGCGGCGACGCGCCAGTGCTGGCGCGCTTGATCCGCGCCAAGCTGGAAACCTGGATTCCGTCCACCTACGGCCAATTAGCCGGTTTGGCCGCGCGTTTTCGCGCCCAGGTCAAAGGTTTGTACCCGGATGTGCAGCAGCGCCGGGCGTTCTGGGAAGAGGTGTTCCAGGGGCCGATTGCCGACCGTCAACTGGCCGGGCAGGGCGATGAAGCTGAGCGCCTGTTGATCGAAAAGGTCAATGGCGCGCCGCCTTATGCACCCGGCGAGGTGTACCTGGTGGGTGCAGGCCCGGGTGACCCGGACTTGCTCACCTTTCGTGCCTTGCGCCTGATGCAGCAGGCCGACGTGGTGCTGTACGACCGTCTGGTGGCGCCGGCGATCCTGGAACTGTGCCGTCGTGATGCCGAGCGGGTTTACGTCGGCAAGCGGCGTGCCGACCACGCTGTGCCCCAGGATAAGATCAACCAGCAACTGGTCGACCTGGCCAAGCAAGGCAAGCGCGTGCTGCGCCTCAAGGGCGGCGATCCGTTCATTTTTGGGCGCGGTGGCGAAGAAATCGAGGAGTTGGCGGCCCATGGCATCCCGTTCCAGGTGGTGCCAGGGATCACGGCGGCCAGTGGTTGTGCCGCGTATGCCGGGATTCCGCTGACGCACCGTGACTATGCGCAATCGGTGCGCTTCATCACCGGGCACCTGAAGAACAATACGTCGGATCTGCCCTGGCAGGACCTTGTCGGGCCGTCGCAGACCCTGGTGTTCTACATGGGCTTGATTGGCTTGCCGATCATTTGTGAGCAGTTGATCAAGCACGGGCGCTCGGCGGACACACCGGCGGCTTTGATCCAGCAGGGCACCACTTCCAACCAGCGTGTGTTTACCGGCACCCTGGCGGACCTGCCGCGCATGGTGGCGGAGCATGAAGTACATGCGCCGACGCTGGTGATCGTGGGTGAGGTGGTGGTGTTGCGCGAGAAGCTCAAATGGTTCGAAAGGGCTCAGTCTCAGGTCTGAGCCTTAAAAGCATCGGGAGCAAGCCCCCTCCCACATTTTGGTTTGTGAACACAGTCAAAATGTGGGAGGGGGCTTGCTCCCGATGAGGCCATCAAATACAACCGATAATCCAGATCAGCTAAAGACACCTTTACCTGAAAGTCGCGCCCGATCATGGCTGTTGTCAAACTCTTGCAACGGCCCCTTCGGCACAATCCCCGTCGGGTTGATCGTGCGATGGCTGGCATAGTAATGCCCCTTGATATGGGCAAAGTCCACCGTCTCGGCCACGCCCGGCCACTGATACATCTCCCTTAGCCAATTCGACAAATTCGCATAATCGGCAATCCGCCGCAGGTTGCACTTGAAGTGGCTGTAATACACCGCGTCAAAGCGAATCAACGTAGTGAACAGCCGCACATCCGCCTCGGTCAGGTACTCACCGGCCAGATAACGATGCTGGCCCAGGTGTTGTTCCAAATGATCCAGCTCGGCAAACACATCATCAAACGCACGTTCATACGCCTGCTGTGACGTGGCAAAACCTGCGCGGTATACGCCGTTGTTCACGGCCGGGTAGATACGTTCGTTCAGGGCGTCGATGGTCGGGCGAAGGGTGTCGGGATAAAAATCCAGGGTATTGCCGGTCAGCCCGTTGAACGCGTTGTTGAACATGCGGATGATTTCTGCCGATTCATTGCTGACGATGCGCTTGAGTTTTTTGTCCCACAGCACCGGCACGGTGACGCGCCCGGTGTAGTCGGCCGTATCGGCGGTGTAGCGCTGGTGCATGAAGGCCAGATCGTCCAGTTTGTCACCGCTGGAGCCGTGGGCCTTGTCGAAGGTCCAGCCGTTTTCCAGCATCAACCAGCTGACCACTGACACGTCGATCAGGCTTTCCAGGCCTTTGAGCTTGCGCAGGATCAAGGTGCGGTGCGCCCAGGGGCAGGCCAGGGATACATAGAGGTGATAGCGGCCAGCCTCAGCCTTGAAGCCACCTTCGCCACTCGGGCCGGGCGCGCCATCGGCGGTCACCCAGTTGCGGCGTTGTGCCTGCTCCCGTTGGAAAGCGCCATCTGCGCTACTTTCATACCACTGGTCTTTCCACTGTCCTTCAATCAGCAAACCCATGACTGGCTCCTTGGCTGTTAAACGTTGGAGTCCAGTCTAAAGGGATGAGTTCGAACTAAAAGCGCAAAGACCGGGGGTGAATGATCGACTAAATCGATTTATCCCGTGCATCCCAGTATTGCTGGGCCAGTTCGAAGGCCTGTTGCCGCGCGTGGCCGAGACCGCGCAACGCCAGGGCCATGGTGGCGATCAGCGCCAGTTGCGGGTAGCTGTCCTCGACTTCGCCACGCCACAACGCTTTCAACTGTTCAGGCTCAAGCGTCGCCGGTTTGACGTGACGCTGGGCGGAGAGCGCGGGCCACTCTTCGTCCCAACTCTGGCCGCCGGTGGTGCCATACAGGTGACTGAGGGTGTCGGGGTTGATTTCGATCTCGCCGCCGTCGCCCTTGACCACGATCACATTGTCCCCGAGCAGGCCGCTGGCATCGCGGTGTACGCCCTGGTAGCCCGGGTGGAAAATGCTTTGCAGGCCGCAGCGCGCATTCAGCGGGTTAAGCAGCCGCGCCAGGGAATGAATGGGCGAGCGCAGGCCGAGGGTGTTGCGCAGGTCGATCATGCGTTGCAATTGCGGCGCCCAGTCGCCCAGCGGGATAAAGGCCAGGTTGCCCTGCTCGAAGGCGCTTCCCACCTGCTGCCAATTGCGGCACAGCGGGATCTGCAGCGTCTGCAGCAGTTGCTCGGTGTACAGCCGGCCCGCCGTGTGGGCACCGCCGCCGTGCATCAGAATGCGCACACCGTTTTGCGCCAGGCATTTGGCCGCCAGCAGAAACCACGGCAGATGGCGCTTTTTGCCGGCGTAGGTCGGCCAGTCGATATCCACGTTCAACGCCGGTGCATCCAGGCGTTCACGTACCGCTTCGGTGAAACCGGCCAGTTCTTCCGGGCTCTCTTCCTTGTGACGCAGCAGCATCAAAAAGGCGCCGAGCTGGGTGTCCTCGACCTTTTCGTCGAGCAACATGCCCATGGCTTGCCGCGCTTCTTCGCGGGTGAGGTTGCGCGCGCCGCGCTTGCCTTTGCCGAGGATGCGCACGAACTGGGCAAAAGGGTGCTCTTCGGGCGTGTTGAGGGTCAAGGGGGCGAAGTCGGTCATAAGCAATTCGTCGGCCTGGGCAGGCCCGCCAGCTTGGCGGCGAGTTTGGCGGGAGTGCCGTTGAACAGTTTGTTTAGACGCAGGCTGTTGCCCTTTTCCGGGCCCAGTTTCAAGGCGGTGTACTTGATCAGCGGGCGTGTGGCAGGGGACAGCTG
Organism: Pseudomonas sp. 910_23; assembly: GCF_052850795.1. Classification (NCBI taxonomy): domain Bacteria; kingdom Pseudomonadati; phylum Pseudomonadota; class Gammaproteobacteria; order Pseudomonadales; family Pseudomonadaceae; genus Pseudomonas; species Pseudomonas sp. 910_23. The sequence goes on from NZ_VXCZ01000021.1 coordinate 92,431, forward strand.
GAATTCGGTATAGAACTGGCGCAGCAGCTTGAGGATTTCCCAGTGATCCGCAGTCAGCTCCAGGGCTTCGGCAGCGGCCAGGGCGTGCGCCACCTCATCGGACCAGTCATTGAGGTCGACGAGGTAACCGTCCTTGTCCAGTTCGAGGCTGCGTGTGCCGACGGTCAGGGTGTTCATAGCCAGGTGTTGACCTTGTCGTAGTCGATCGACAGTTGCACGAAACCTGGATAATCCACGCTGTCAGCCCAGTCGGGAAGCGGCAGGTTGCGCGCCTGCATGTCTTCGGCCAGTACAAAGACCTTCACGCCTTTGCTTTGCAGGGCGGGCGTGTGCAGCGCGTAGGCACCGTCGCCACACAGCAGGATTGCGTCCTGAGCGCCGCAGATGCGCAGGCAGCTGTCGAGGCGGCTGTCGGTAAAGGGAGAGTGAGACACCACATGTAGAGTCGACATCAGAGGGTAATCACCTGGTCGTAACGATCAATCAGCTCGCAAATGGCTTGGCTGTGCAGCGTCTGCGCATTGGCGGGCGGCAGCAACCCGCGTGCGGACAGGCTGTGGCCGCAGGCGAACACGTCATCAATGCCGAACAGGCCCAATGCCTGCAGGTTGGCGCTCAGGTCTTTTTGTTGCACGGCCTTGGCGGCCTGATGCGGCGCCAGCTGGAACACACCGTCATCCAGAAACAGCAGACCAATGGGCAGATCAAACGCGCCACCAGCCAGCACGATATCCAGTGCTTCCCGCGCACTTGGCCCGGACCACGGCGGCTGTCGGCTGATCACCAATAAGGATTTGGACATCTCACGGCCCTCCAAAACAGATCAGGCGGTCGGCATCCTGGATCGCGTCATGCAACTGCCCAAGGCCCGATAACGCCCATGGCGCCTGCAGATTGACCGCGCTGCGTTGATAGCGTGCGGCCTCCTCGGCGTTCAGCACACCACGGCGCAAGGCGGCGGCGATACATACCACGCCGTCGAGCTGATGCTGGCTGACAAACTCGCGCCATTGGCGCGCAATGTCTGGCTCGTCCTGGGGCGCTACGATGTTATTGGACGCGCTGTACACGCCATCCTGATAAAAAAACAGCCGCACAATCTCATGCCCGCCCGCCAGCGCTGCCTGTGCGAACAGCAGGGCGCGGCGCGAGGAGGGCGCGTGGGCGGCGCTATACAGTGCAATCGCGAACTTCATGGGAGACTCTGCCAACAAACGTCGGCCAATGATAAAGCCGCCGCCGCGAAAAAGCCCGCCGTGATCAAAACGGTCACTGTCGCTGATCGTTCTGACGATTGCCGGTAGCCGTCAGGCTGCCTAGTCTGTGGGTGATCGCAACCCGAATGGAGTCTCTATGTCTGGTCCCTTGGCGTCCCTTAAAGTGCTGGATTTTTCCACCTTGCTGCCCGGCCCGTTTGCCTCGTTGATGCTGGCGGATATGGGCGCCGAGGTGCTGCGTATCGAATCGCCCACGCGCATGGACCTGTTGCGGGTGTTGCCGCCCCATGACCGCGGTACCTCGGCCAGCCACGCGTATCTGAACCGCAACAAGCGCAGCCTGGCCCTGGACCTCAAGCAGGCCGAGGCGGTGGAGATCGTGTGTGAGCTGGTCAAGGGCCATGACATCCTGCTCGAACAGTTTCGCCCTGGGGTCATGGAGCGCCTGGGGCTGGGTTATGAGGCGCTGAAGGCGATCAATCCCGGGTTGATTTATGTGTCGATTACCGGCTACGGCCAGACCGGCCCTTACAAGGACCGCGCCGGGCACGATATCAATTACCTGGCGTTGGCCGGTGTGGCCAGTCACACCGGGCGGCGGGACAGCGGGCCGTTGCCGCTGGGCGTGCAACTGGCGGACGTGGCAGGTGGTTCGCTGCATGCGGTGGTGGGCTTGCTGGCGGCGGTGATTGCCAGGCAGCAGAACGGAGTGGGGCAATACCTGGATGTGAGCATGACCGATTGTTCGTTCAGCCTGAACGCCATGGCCGGGGCTGGCTATCTGGCCTGCGGGCTGGAGCCGGAGTGGGAGAATCATGTACTCAATGGTGGCAGTTTTTACGATTACTATCGCACTCGCGATGGGCGCTGGATGTCGGTGGGGAGTTTGGAGCCGGCCTTTATGCAGCAATTGTGTGAGGCGCTCGGAAGGCCGGAGCTGGCGGCCCACAGCGTGAAGCCTGAACAGCAGGGGGCCTTGAAGCAGGCATTGCAGGTGGAATTCGAGAAGCGCAGTTTTGAGGAACTGTGCGAGTTGTTCGCCGGGGTTGATGCGTGTGTTGAGCCGGTGTTGAGCCTGGCGGAGGCTGTTGAACATCCGCAGTTGAAGGCTCGGGCATTGGTCAGCCAGGTGCCCCGGGGGGATGGCTCGACACAAGCGCAATTGGCCTGCCCGCTGAAGTTCTCAGAAGGGTTGCCGGCGCCCAGGCATATTGGGGTGGCGGTGGGGGCGCATAGTGACGAGGTGTTGGTGGAGTTGGGGATCAGTGCTCAGCGGATAGATGAATTGCGTCAGGCCAAGGTTGTAGGTTGACTGAGCCGACGCTTTCGCAGGCAAGCCAGCTCCCACATTTTGATTGCGTTCACAGATCCAGATGTGGGAGCTGGCTTGCCTGCGAAGAGGCCCTCATTCCACCCGAGTTTCCCCGGTGAACACCAGAGTCTGCCGACACCGCCGACACAAATACCGCCGCCCCTGGTTCACCAGGCCATGGCGCTGCGGCGAGAACGGGAAGTCACTGTCCGCGCACGGGCAGCGGTAGATATAACGGGTCACCTGGCGGCGCTTGACCTCATAGGTATGGCAGCGGTCCGGCGGCAATTCGTAAACCCCACGCATGATCAACTGCCATTCCTCGCCATGGGGCTGTATACGCTCGCCAAACAACTGGTGGGCAATCAGGTGCGCCACTTCGTGGGCCACGGTTTGCTTGAGAAAATGCTGGCTGTTTTCACGGTACAACTGAGGGTTGAAGCGCAGCAGGTTCTCGTGCAAATGCGCGACACCGGCTTTCTGGCCCCGCAGCTTGAGGCTGACCTGGGGGCGTTTGAAGCTTCGTTTGAAAAAGGATTCGGCTTGCAGGAAACAATCTTCGACGCGGGTATTGAGTTGCTCGGGCATGCTGTACAAATCTCCAGAGACGCCCAGTATGCCGCAAAGCAGGGTGTTTCCGAATCTGTCAGGCGCCGAATGGTCATGCATAACGCACAAAGCCACCTTGCGGTGGCCTTGCCTGCGGGTTGAGTTGCCTAGTTGGTGTAGATGGGCCCTACGCCCAGGCCCCACACAATCACGGTAAACGCCATGATCGCCACCAGTACCACCAGGCCCACGGCCAATACCGAACTGGAAAACAGGAAGCCTTCGTCCGGGTCGATACTCATGAAGGTCGGCAGCCCCACATACAGCAGGTACACCGTGTAGCAAATGGCCGCGGTGCCGACCACCATGCCCAGCCACATATGCGGGTAGAGTGCCGCCAGCCCGCCGACAAACAGTGGCGTTGCGGTATAGGTGGCGAAGGCCACGCAGCGTGCCATGCTGGGGCTGGCGTCGTAGGTGCGGGCCATCCAGTGAATGAACGCGCCCATCACCGCCACGCCGCCAAGCATGGCCGCGTACGACATGAGCGTCATCCACAGCGCGCTTTCCTGGGTCAACATCACCGGCGCCCGGTTGCCGATGACCCAGCCGACCTGGGTGGTGCCGATAAAGGCGGACACGGCGGGGATCGCCGCGAGAATCAGGGTGTGAGTGAGGTACATGTGGCCGATACTTTCTTCTTTATCGCCACGGATTTCCCGCCATTCCTGGTCGGGATGGGTAAAAAGCCCCACGACGTGATGGATCATGCCAGTCACTCCTGTCGTTATTACCATCGCCCCCCATCGGAGCGCCCACCGGCCAGATGGCCTGAAAGGTCTGGATATGTGTGCGACCTCAAGTCGCAGTATAGGAAGTGATGACCGGAATAACTGTAGGGCCTTTAGAGCAAATTGCGCTGTAAACAGGGCGCTTAATCGCGGTGGGGTCTGTCAAATGTGGGAGGGGGCTTGCTCCCGATAGCGGTGTGCCAGGCACTACAAGTGCTGGCTGATACACCGCTATCGGGAGCAAGCCCCCTCTCACATTGAATGTAGGTACTCGACATCGCTAAAATACCCGGCTTTTCGTCACACACCTTCAGCGGATCCAAGCGCCATGGGCACTCTTACGGTCAACCAGAACAAACTGCAAAAACGCCTGCGTCGCCTGGCCGGTGAAGCGGTCGCCGATTTCAACATGATCGAGGACGGCGACAAGGTCATGGTCTGCCTCTCTGGTGGCAAAGACAGCTACACCATGCTCGACGTACTGCTGCACCTGCAAAAGGTCGCGCCGATCCAGTTCGAGATCGTCGCCGTCAACATGGACCAGAAACAGCCAGGCTTTCCCGAGCACGTGCTGCCGGCCTACCTGAAAGAACTGGGCATCGAGTACCACATCGTCGAGAAAGACACCTACTCGGTGGTCAAGGAGCTGATCCCGGAAGGCAAGACCACCTGCTCGCTGTGCTCGCGCCTGCGCCGTGGCACGCTCTACACCTTTGCCGACGAGATCGGCGCGACCAAGATGGCCCTGGGGCATCACCGCGATGACATCGTCGAGACCTTCTTCCTGAATATGTTCTTCAATGGCTCGCTCAAGGCCATGCCGCCCAAGCTGCGCGCCGATGACGGGCGCAATGTGGTAATCCGCCCGCTGGCGTATTGCAACGAGAAGGACATCCAAGCGTACTCCGACTTCAAGCAATTCCCGATCATCCCCTGCAACCTGTGCGGCTCCCAGGAAAACCTGCAGCGCCAGGTGGTCAAGGACATGCTGCTGGACTGGGAGCGCAAGACCCCCGGGCGTACCGAGAGCATCTTCCGCAGCCTGCAAAATGTGATCCCGTCTCAACTGGCTGATCGCAACCTGTTCGATTTCACCAGCTTGAAAATCGATGAGACGGCTGCTTCGCGTTTCGTCAATGTAGTGAACCTCTAAGCCTCGTCGAGGCTCTAGTAAACGGCGCTTGCGGGCGCCGTTTTCAATTCAACTGCCAGGAGAGGGCATGCGCGATTACAAGTGGCTGCACGAATATTGTCTGAACCGCTTCGGTTCGGCGGCCGAGCTGGAAGCCCATCTGCCTGTGCCCAAGACCCCGGCGCAATTGCGCAAGATCAGTGATGACCGCTACTTGTCGACCCTGGCGCTGCGGGTCTTCCGTGCGGGCTTGAAGCACAGTGTGGTCGACGCGAAATGGCCGGCGTTTGAACAGGTGTTTTTCGGCTTCGATCCGGAAAAAGTCGTGCTGATGGGCGCCGAGCACTTGGAACGCCTGATGCAGGACACCCGCATCATCCGCCACCTGGGCAAGCTCAAGAGTGTGCCGCGCAATGCGCAGATGATCCTGGACATCGAGCAGGAAAAGGGCAGCTTCGGTGCGTTTGTCGCCGATTGGCCGGTAACCGATATCGTCGGGCTATGGAAATACCTGAGCAAGCATGGCCACCAACTGGGCGGGCTGTCGGCACCGCGTTTCCTGCGCATGGTGGGCAAGGATACGTTTGTGCCGAGCTATGACGTGGTGGCGGCGTTGAATGCGCAGAAGATCGTCGACAAGGCGCCGACCAGCCTGCGGGATTTGGCCACAGTACAGGGCGCCTTCAACCAGTGGCATGCCGAGAGTGGGCGGCCGATGTGCCAGTTGTCGATGATGTTGGCGTACACCGTCAACCATTGAGACCCAGGTGATGCCTTCGCGAGCAAGCCCACATTTTGACCGCGCCGCCTATCAAAATGTGGGAGCTGGCTTGCCTGCGATAGCGGACTTCAGGCCGATACAGGTTCTGCAGCCAACTGCCGATTCAACTGATGCCGCCAACGCACATACAACAGCGCCGTGCAAAACACCGCCAGGCTCGCCAGCATCTCCAACACCCCGAACCACTGGCGGTTCGGGTCGTACGCCGCCAGCGCGCCCTTGATGAAATACAGATTCACCACAAAGCACATCCACGAATGCCCGCGCGCACTGCCGATCATCATCCCTGGCGCCAGTACCAGCAGCGGCACCAGTTCGATCAGCAGGATCACCCATGGGCGCGCCCCGTGAAGGTCGGCAATCAACAGGTAATACACGCACAACAGGCCCACCAGGGCAAAAAACGCCAGCAGGCTCAGTGCGCGTGCAATGTTTACCCGCGGTTCCAGCCACGCCTGGGGCGGCAGGACTTTAGGCTTCCTGGCCACGGCCGTGCTCCAGCAGCGTGGCGGTCTTGGCCAGGCGCAGGCCCAGGGCCCGGCACAGGGTGATTTCATGTTGATCGAGCATCCGCTTGCCGTCAGGCCCGGAATGGTGGCTGGCGCCGTATGGCGTGCCGCCGCCCTGGGTATCGAGCAGTGCCTGTTCGCTGTAAGGCAGGCCAGTGATCAACATGCCGTGGTGCAGCAGCGGCAGCAACATCGACATCAGCGTGGTTTCCTGGCCGCCATGCAAGCTGGCGGTAGAGGTGAACACGCCGGCGGGCTTGCCGACCAGGGCACCGGTGAGCCACAGGTTGCTGGTGCCGTCGAGGAAGTACTTGAGCGGTGCAGCCATGTTGCCAAAGCGTGTCGGGCTGCCCAGGGCCAGGCCTGAGCAGTGCTTCAGATCATCCAGGCTGGCATACAGCGCGCCTTCCTCGGGAATGCTCGGCGCCACCGCTTCGCACTCGGTAGAAATCGCCGGCACCGTGCGCAGACGTGCTTCCATGCCGCCTTGTTCGATCCCCCGGGCAATCTGCCGGGCCATTTCGCTTACCGAGCCGTTGCGGCTGTAATACAGCACCAGCACATAGGGCGTGGTCACGGCAGAATCTCCAATACGTTCTCGGGTGGGCGGCCAATGATGGCTTTGTCGGCAGTTGCCAGGATCGGGCGTTCCATCAGCTTGGGGTGCCCGGCGATAGCGGCGATCAATTGCGCTTCGCTCAAGTTGGCATCGGCCAGGTTGAGGGTTTTGTATTCCTCTTCGCCGGTGCGCAGCAGTTGGCGCGCGCTGATCCCGAGTTTTTTGAGCAGGGCCTGGATTTGCGCGGCGTCCAGCGGGGTTTCCAGGTAGCGCACCACGGTCGGGTTGAGGCCGCGAGCTTCAAGCAGTTCGAGCGCACCGCGGGATTTCGAGCAGCGCGGGTTGTGATAAAGCGTCAGATCGGTCATGTGCGGGTCGCATCTTGCGTAAGGTGGCGGGTATTCTACCTGCGCTGGCGCCTGTCCTTAAACCGTAAGAGGCGATAGGTCGCAGCCAACGTTCATTTTTGCGAAGGAATACCCCATGACAAGGCGACTGATCGGTGCATTGGCGATCATCACAACCCTGCTGCTCAGCGGCTGCGGTAACGATTACGGCGTTGACCAATATGGCCAGAAAGTGGCGGCCGAACGCCTGGACAAACAGTGGCTGGTGGTCAATTACTGGGCCGAATGGTGTGGCCCGTGCCGCACGGAAATCCCCGAGCTCAATGCCTTGGCCGAGCAACTGAAAGGGCAGGGTGTGGAAGTATTCGGGGTTAACTTCGACAACGTGCAGGGTGAGGAACTGAAGGCCGCCAGCGACAAGCTGGGGATCAAGTTCACGGTCCTGGCCCAGAACCCGGACGGGATCTTCGAGATTCCACGCAGCGAGGCGTTGCCGGTGACCTACATCATCGACGACAAGGGCAAGGTGCGTGAGCAGTTGATGGGTGAGCAGACCGCAGAAGGGGTGCAGGCCAAGCTCAAGGCCCTGCGCGGTTAAAGCAACACCTCAGAGAAAGTGTGAGAGGGGGCTTGCTCCCTCCCACATTGAGATCCCATCAATCCAAAGATTGGGGATATCAGCCCTCTTCAAGCCATAAACGAATCGGCTTGCCCTCGGCCGGCCAGAACCGCGTCTGTTCGATCGGCGAGATGTCCCAGCGCTGCACGCCTTGCAGGGCCTGGAAGAAGCGGTGCTCCTGCTCCATCAACGCCTCGGCGCACATTTTGCGGGTGCTGCCGATAGGTCCGAAGCTGAGCTTGTCACCCTCGACGGTATACGGTGCAAACCAGTGATTGCAGCCGCCGTTGCCGTAGGCGCGGCCATCAGCGCCAAGGGTGACGGTCAGGTGCGCGTAGTCCATCAGCGGGCGCTCACCGATCCACTCCACCACGTAGCTGTGGTCGCGTTCGAGCTTCGGGCCGTCGGCAGCACAACCCGTCAGAGCCGCGCCGATTGCGGCGAGCAGCAGCGGGCCCTTCATTGTGCGGCCTGCTGGCATTTCGGGCAGCGGTGCTTGTCGCCTTCACTGGCCCAGCCGAGTTCTTTGATGCGTGCGTTGGCGGCCGGTTGCAGCGGCTCTTTGGTCAGCTTGGTTTCCACCGAAAATTCAAACTCCAGCACGGTGTCGCAGCTGTCGCAATTGACCTTCCAGGTATGAATCTCCAGCTCACCGAACTTCGGCCCCTGGGCCATGGCGACCCATTGGCCGGCCGGGCGGATGGAGTAGCGTGCGTCACCTTCGACGGTCAGGCGCATCGACAGGGTTTTACTGCCGCGCAGGGTGACGATCAGCACGTCGCCATGCTTGATCGAACCACCGTTGCCGGTGACCTGGTAACGGCCCGGCACAAGGGCGCGGCATTCGATCAGGGTGTGTTGCGGGCTCAGCAAGCTGAAGCGGAAATCGTGTTCGGCCATGGATCCTCCAAATAGGCGCGGCATCCTATCACGGGTGCCGGCCCATCATGAGCCTGGTATGTGACCGCTGATCAACCCTCGACCAGGTTCTGTGGCCGACCATCGGCCCACGCCACAATGTTGGCCAGCGTCGTACCGGCGATCGCCGCCAGGGCTTCACGAGTGAGAAATGCCTGGTGCGCAGTGATGATCACGTTGGGGAAGGTCAGCAGACGCGCGAGTACGTCGTCTTGCAGGGGCAGGTCCGAGCGGTCCTCGAAAAACAGCTGGGCTTCTTCTTCATAAACGTCCAGCCCCAGGTAGCCCAATTGGCCCTCCTTGAGGGCTTCGATCAGCGCGGGCGTATCGACCAAGCCACCGCGGCCGGTGTTGATCAGCATTGCACCGGGCTGCATGTGCGCCAGGGAACGGGCGTTGATCAGGTGTTTGCTGTCGGCAGTCAACGGGCAGTGCAGGCTGACGATCTGCGCCTCGGCCAGCAATTCGGGCAGGCTGACGTAGCGAGCGCCCAAGGCCTGGACGTGTGGGTTGGGGAAGGGGTCATAAGCCAGTAATTGGCAGCCGAAGCCGGCCATGATCTTGGCGAAGGTCGCGCCGATCTGCCCGGTGCCGACCACGCCGACGGTTTTGCCGACCAGATCGAAACCGGTGAGCCCATGCAGGCTGAAGTCGCCATCACGGGTACGGTTATAGGCACGGTGCAGGCGGCGGTTGAGAGCCAGGATCAGCGCCACGGCGTGTTCGGCCACGGCGTGGGGCGAATAGGCGGGCACGCGCACGATGCTCAGGCCCAGGCGTTTGGCGGCGACCAAGTCAACATGGTTGTAGCCGGCCGAACGCAGGGCAATCAGGCGTGTACCGCCCTTGGCCAGTTGCTCCAGCACCGGGGCGCTGAGGTCGTCATTGATAAAGGCGCAGACCACCTCATGGTGTTCGGCCAGGGCTACGGTGTCGAGGTTGAGGCGGGCGGGTTGGAATTGCAGCTCCAGGGCCGAGGGGAGCGGTTCACCGATAAAACTGTCACGGTCGTAGGTCTGGCTGCTGAAAAGAATGACGCGCATCAAGAAGGCTCCCTGCAATTTACACGATGGAAATGCTGACTAGATGTGGGAGGGGGCTTGCTCCCACATTTTGATTGGTGTTGTCCATAAAATTGCGTCAGGCGCTGACTCTGGCTTCACTGGCCAGCCGCGCAATCGCCATGTCCAGTTCATCCAGCGCGGCCATGGCCTTGGCATCGTCCTGCTTGAGCAGGGTTTCAGCGCGTTGGCACGCCGCGCGCAATTGCGGCACGCCACAGTAGCGCGTGGCGCCGTGCAAACGGTGCACGCGTTCGATCAGGGCGTGATTGTCATTGGCTTCGCGGGCGACGGTAATCGCCAGGCGGTCGGCTTCCAGGGAGGCCAGCAGCATGGCGAGCATGTCGGCGGCCAGGTCGGCCTTGTTGGCGGCCAGGCGCAGGCCCTCCTCGTGGTCGAGCACCAGCAGTTGCGCACCTTGCGCCAGGCCGTCGTTGACGCGTTCCGGGCCCTGGTTACGCAGGGCCAGGCCGGTCCACTTCAACACCACCTGGGCCAGTTGCCGCTCGCTGATGGGCTTGGTCAGGTAGTCGTCCATGCCGCTCTGCAGCAGGGCGCGTTTTTCATTGGCCATGGCGTGTGCCGTGAGGGCCACCACCGGCAGCGGCGTGCCGTGGCGCTCGCTTTCCCACTGGCGGATCGCCTCAGTGCTTTGGCGGCCGTCCATGCCGGGCATTTGTACATCCATCAATACCAGATCGAAGGTTTCCTGCTTCACCGCATCAATGGCCGCGTAACCGCTCTCCACCGCCTGCACCTTGGCGCCCATGTCTTCCAGCAGGGTTTGTACCAGCAACAGGTTCGCCGGGTTGTCGTCCACGCACAGCACACGCGGCGCACGGCTGGACAGCGGCTCACCCGGCTCGCTGCGTGAAGGGCGGGGGCTGATCAGGTCGGCCAGGGAGCGGCGCAGCTTGCGTGTACAGGCCGGCTTGGCCTGCAATTGGCTGTTGGGGTTGGGTACCGATTGGTTGAACAGCATCTGTTCGGTGGTCGGGCACAGCACCAGCACTTTGCAACCCAGGTGTTCAAGGTCCCACAAGTGCTGGTTGAGACGCTCGGGCGGAATGTCATTGGCCGTCACGCCGAGCACCGCCAGGCTGATGGCCTGCTCGGTCTGGTGCGCACTGGTGATGCCGTTGGTCAGGCTTTCCAGGGTATTGAAGGGTGTGACTTCCAGGCCGCAGTCTTCCAGTTGGTGTTGCAGGGCCTGGCGCGCCAGCTCGTGGTTTTCCAGTACGGCCACGCGGCGACCCAGCAGCGGCGGGGCGGGCAGGTCTTCGACGTCGTCGCGGGTCTTGGGCAGGTTCAGGCTGATCCAGAATTCCGAGCCTTCACCCGGCGTGCTGTCGACGCCGATTTCACCGCCCATCTGCTCGATCAAACGCTTGGAAATCACCAGGCCCAGGCCGGTGCCGCCAGGTTGGCGCGACAGCGAGTTGTCGGCCTGGCTGAACGCCTGGAACAGCGCGCGCACATCCTGGTTGGACAGGCCTATGCCGGTGTCTTGCACGCTGATGCGCAATTGCACGCTGTCCTCCTGTTCGTCCTCGACCATCGCCCGGGCGACGATGGTGCCTTCGCGGGTGAACTTGATCGCGTTGCTGATCAGGTTGGTCAGGATCTGCTTGAGCCGCAGCGGGTCGCCCACCAACGCCAGCGGCGTATCGCGGTACACCAGGCTCACCAGTTCAAGCTGCTTGGCATGGGCGGCGGGGGCGAGGATGGTCAGGGTGTCTTGCAGCAAGTCCCGCAGGTTGAAGGGCACGCTGTCGAGCACCAGCTTGCCGGCCTCGATCTTTGAGAAGTCGAGGATTTCGTTGATGATGCCCAGCAGGTTATCGGCGGATTTTTCAATAGTGCCCAGGTAATCCAGCTGGCGCGGCGACAGCTCGCTTTTTTGCAGCAGATGAGTAAAACCGAGGATGCCGTTGAGCGGCGTGCGGATCTCATGGCTCATATTGGCCAGGAACTCGGACTTGATGCGACTGGCCTCCAGGGCCTCCTTGCGCGCCAGGTCCAGCTCGATGTTCTGGATCTCGATGGTCTCCAGGTTCTGGCGTACGTCCTCGGTGGCCTGGTCGATGCTGTGTTGCAGTTCTTCCTGGGCGTTCTGCAGGGTTTCGGCCATGCGGTTGATGCCCGATGCGAGCTGGTCCAGTTCCTGGCTGCCCAGGGGCGGCAGGCGTGTTTCCAGGTTGCCGTCCTTGAGCTGGGCCACGGCTTGCTTGATCTGGCCAATCGGCGAATTGATGGTGCGGCTGATCCGCAGGGCGAGCGCTGCGGTGAACATCAGGCCGATGGCGATCAACAACAGGCTGGCGAACAGGCTGCGGTAGCCGCGCAGCAACATGCCATTGTGGGACAGCTCTACTTCGACCCAGCCCAGCAGGCGGTCTGCCTCATCCGGGATCACGTCGCCGGCGAGGTTGCGATGACGGCCGAATACCGGCAGCAGATAGCGGGTGGCATCGTTGCCGGTGCGCTGCAACAGGCGCGAACTGTTGCCGGTGGGTGGTGGGTTGAGCATGGTCGGGCCGGCGTGGGCCAGGGACGCACGGTCTGGCGCCAGGAACGACACGGCGCGCACGTCCGGTTGCTCCAGGGACTGGGTGGCGATGCGCTCCAGCAGCTCGGCGTTCTTGTGGCCCAGGGCCGGCGCTACCAATGGCGCCAATTGCTCGGCAATCATTTCGCCGCGCTGCAACAACTGGCTCTGCAACTCCGAGAGTTGCATCCAGGTGAAATAGCCTCCCAACAACAGAGCCATCAGGCTGGTCGGTAATAAGGTCAGCAACAGTACGCGGCCTTTTATCCCCATTCTTCTAAGCACGCCACTCTCCTGCTACCACGTTGTTATCCATTATCCACACAGGCATCCGGCCCGCGCCACCTGCGCAGTGTAGCCATTTGCACGGTCTGGAATCTTGCAAATTAATGACATGCGGCAATCTTCGGGCCATTCGGCGCCGGGTGGCGATTGCCTGTGAACGTTTAATCTTGAATAATCAGTGATTGAGAATGACTTGCAGACGCTAATGACTCCCGCAGCAGTTGGCCTACCCACAATCCTGACCATCGAAGATGACCCTGTGCTGGGTGCCTACGTGCATGAGCAACTTGGCCGCAGTGGTTTTCAGGTGACGTGGTGCCGCAACGGCCAGCAGGGCCTGCAAATGGCTTGCGAGCAGGCGTTCGACCTGGTGTTGATGGACATCCTGCTGCCGGGGCTCGACGGCTTGTCGATCCTCACTCATTTGCGCAAGAGCCATGCCATGCCGGTGATCCTGATGTCGGCCCTGGGCGCTGAAGCCGATCGCATCAGCGGTTTTCGCCTGGGGGCGGACGACTACCTGCCCAAACCGTTCAGCATGGTTGAGTTGCGTGTGCGCATTGAAGCCATCTTGCGTCGAGTGGCCCTGGATCGCCGTCCCGAGCCGCCGCGCCCAGTGTTGCGCGAGGATGCCCGGGTGTTGCAGTTTGACGATGAGCGCTGTGATGTGGCCTGCCAGCAACACTGGGCCGGGTTGACGCGCAGCGAATACCGGCTGCTGGAAACCCTGCAGCGCAATGTTGAAGAAGTGCTCAGCAAAGCCTTCCTGTATCAACACGTGCTGCAGCGCGGTTATGCACCCCATGACCGCAGCCTCGACATGCACGTCAGTCAGATTCGCCGCAAACTCAAGGCCATCGGCTACGCCGAGCGTGAAGTGCGTACAGTGTGGGGCAAAGGCTATGTGCTGAGCGGTCATGATGAAGGGCTTTGAGCGGCTGCCTGGCAAACACTCGTTGTTCTGGAAGCTGGCCTGCCTGTTGATCGCCTTCTGTTTGCTGATGATTTGGCTCAGTTGGTCGTGGGGCCGCTACATGGAGCAGCAGAGTGCTTACCTGTCCGACAAGTCGCGGGAGATCCTCAGCGGTTACGCCGCAGGTGCCGAACTGGCGTGGAGTACACAAGGCCGCGCCGGCGTGGATGCCTGGTTGCAACTGATGGCCAAGCGTGAAACCACTTGGGTGGGTGTGATCGGCAACGATTTGCAATCCCTGGGCAGCAAGCCGCTCAGCGACAAGGAAAGCCAGCGCCTGACCTTCTTGCGCGGGTTGGATTGGCCGGTCAGCCGACATGTCATCGGATTGCCGTGGATGAAGGTACCGTTTCCGGTTGATCCTGGGATGGGGTCGCTGGTGATCGAGTTGCCGCAGCGCTTTATGCCGGGGCGTTATCAACTGTTCTGGCGGGTGGTGACCAATGGCGTCATCCCGGGGCTGTTTACCTTGTTGCTGTGCATCGGCCTCTATCGGCTGCTGATCATGCCCCTCAATCAATTGCGCGAGCAGGCCAATGCCTGGCGTGCAGATCAGTTGAATACGCGTATGTCCCGGGATGCCACCAGTCGTCAGGATGAGCTCGGGGAGCTGGGGCGCGCCTTTGACCATATGTCTGAACGCTTGCAGGGCACGGTGCGCTTGCAACAGCAGTTGCTGCGTGACATGTCCCATGAATTGCGCACGCCTTTGAGTCGCCTGCGGGTGGCCTGCGACAGCGAGCAAGACCCGGCCAGGCTGCGTGAGCGCCTGGGTCGGGAAATCGACGCCATGCAGCGCCTGGTGGAAGACAGCCTGCAACTGGCCTGGCTCGACAGCGAAACAGCGCCGCTGCCCCAGGAAGACATTCAGCTCCAGGCGCTGTGGGACATGTTGCGGGAAAACGCCTGTTTCGAAAGCCACTGGCCGGCGTCGCGCTTGCCGTGCTTATTACCGCCGGACAGTTGGGTGCGCGGCAACCTGAATGCACTGGCCCAGGCCCTGGAGAATATCCTGCGCAACGCCATACGCCACTCGCCAGCCGAGGGTACCGTGCTACTCGACGGCTGCCGCGAAGGAGACTATTGGCATATCTGGCTACAGGACCAGGGCGGCGGTATTGATGAGCAGGATTTGGAAACTATCTTCGCGCCCTTTACCCGGTTGGACGGCTCGCGGCCCGGCGACGGCGGGTTCGGTCTGGGCTTGAGCATTGCCCGCAACGCCGTGCAGCGTCAGGGCGGGCGCTTATGGGCGCAGAACTGCGGGCCGGGTTTGCGCGTACATATACGCTTGCCGGCCCGTTAACCGTCAACGGCGACGCAGCTTGCGTTTCTTCCACTGGTGCGCGACCCACCAGCGCCAGTAGGCCATGGTCAAGCAATAAGCCAGCGCCCCCAGCACCAGCCCCAGTACCACCGAACCCAGCAGAAACGGTTGCCAGAGCGTGCTCAACTGGCCGCTGATCCATTCCCATGTCAAATCGTCAGGTAGGCTGCGTGGCGGCACATTCATCAGCCAGGCGCCGGTCAGGTAGGTACAGACGAATACCACCGGCATGGTGACCGGATTGGTCAGCCACACCAGGCTGACCGCGATCGGCATATTGCCGCGCACGGTGATCGCCAGGATCGCCGCAAGCAGCATCTGCAACGGAATCGGTATAAACGCCGCGAATAAACCCACCGCCATGGCGCGAGCCACCGAATGCCGGTTCAGGTGCCAGAGGTTCGGATCATGCAGCAGGGTGCCAAGAAACTGTAATGACTTGTGTTCCCTGATGCTGCTGGGATCGGGCATGTACCGTTTGAATAAGCGCCGGGGCATAAGGGGTCCAGGTCAATTTGAAGGGCAAGTATGCCCGGATTCTATAAACAGAAAATTCAGACTTTGTGACAAAACATCATAGGCGCTATCGGTCAGCCGGCTAAGACTGAATGGATCACTGGAAAAGGATGATTCATGAAAACAGGGATGTTCGCGCTGGCGCTGGCGCTGGGGTTGCTGGTGTTGCGCTGGTTACCCGCATTGCCGTCTGGCGCCGGGTTGCTGGCCATGCTGATACTGGCCTTGATGCTGCTGCCTTTTCGCACCTATCCCGTGGCGTTTTTTCTGGTCGGCCTGAGTTGGGCCTGCATCAGCGCACAGTGGGCGCTGGATGATCGATTGCAACCGGCGCTGGACGGGCAGACGCGCTGGGTACAAGGGCGTGTCATCGGCTTGCCGCAGCAGACCGGCACGGGCGTGCGATTCGAGTTGGCCGACAGTCGGGCGCGCAATGCACGGCTGCCCAAACGTATTCGGGTGTCCTGGCACGGCGGGCCGACCGTAAACAGCGGCGAGTACTGGCGTCTGGCACTGACGCTCAAGCGGCCCGCCGGCCTGCTCAATTTTCATGGCTTTGACCACGAAGCCTGGCTGCTGGCCCAGCGTATCGGCGCCAGCGCGACGGTCAAGGATGGTGAGCGCCTGGCGCCGGCGCGCAATGCCTGGCGCGATGCCGTTCGCCAGCGCCTGATGGCCGTTGAAGCGCACGGCCGCGAGGCGGGCCTGGCGGCGTTGGTGCTGGGCGACGGTTCCGGGCTTGCACCTGAGGATTGGCAGGTGTTGCAGAACACCGGCACGGTGCATCTGCTGGTGATTTCCGGACAGCACATTGGCTTGTTGGCGGGGTTGATCTACGGCTTGATCGCGATGTTGGCGCGCTATGGCTGCTGGCCGCGAGGCTGGCCATGGCTGCCATGGGCGTGCGGCTTGGCGTTTGCCGGGGCGTTGGGCTATGGCCTGCTGGCAGGGTTCGGCGTGCCGGTGCAGCGGGCTTGTGTGATGGTGGGCCTGGTGCTGCTGTGGCGTTTGCGTTTTCGCCATTTGGGAGTGTGGTGGCCGTTGTTGCTGGCATTGAATGGCGTGTTGCTCATCGAGCCCTTGGCCAGTCTACAGCCGGGGTTCTGGTTGTCGTTTGCGGCGGTCGCGGTGTTGGTGTGGGCATTCAGCGGGCGCCTGGGGCCGTGGAGCGTCTGGCAAATCTGGACCCGTCCACAGTGGTTGATCGCAATTGGCTTGTTTCCGGTCCTGCTGGTGTTGGGGTTGCCCATCAGCCTCAGTGCCCCAGCGGCCAATCTGTTCGCCGTGCCCTGGATCAGCCTGGTAGTACTGCCTTTGGCGCTGCTGGGCACGGCGCTGCTGTGGGTGCCGTTGGTCGGCGAGGGCGTGTTGTGGCTGGCCGGTGGCGCACTGGACGGTTTGTTCAAGGGCCTGGCGCTGCTGGCTGCACAACTGCCGGCCTGGGTACCGGCTGAGGTGTCTTTGAGGTATTGGCTGGTGAGCCTGGCGGGCGCAGTGATTGTGTTGTTGCCCAAGGGGCTGCCATTCCGAGTGCTGGGTTGGCCCATGCTATTGGTGGCAGTGTTTCCACCCAGAGATGGGGTGCCCCATGGCCAGGTGGAGGTGTTGCAACTGGATGTCGGCCAGGGCCAGGCACTGATCCTGCGTACCCGCCATCACACCTTGCTATACGATGCCGGGCCGCGCTCGGGGCCTGCCGATCTGGGCGCGCGCGTGGTCTTGCCGTCGTTGCAGAAGCTCGGGGTAGGGCAGTTGGACATGATGCTGCTCAGTCATGCCGATGCCGATCATGCCGGCGGTGCCGCGGCGGTGGCCCGTGGCCTGCCCGTCAAGCGTGTGGTGGGCGGTGAAACCGAAGGGCTGCCAGCGTTTCTCGCTACGCAACCCTGCAGGAGTGGTGAACATTGGAAGTGGGACGGCGTGGCATTCGAACTGTGGCAATGGCCTGGTGCTATCGAGGGCAATCCGAAATCCTGTGTATTGCAGGTCCAGGCCAACGGCGAACGCCTGCTGCTCACCGGTGATATCGATCGCGCCGCCGAGCAAGCATTTCTGGCCTCGCCGCTGGCGGTTCCGACCGACTGGCTGCAAGCCCCGCACCATGGCAGCCGCAGTTCTTCGTCCTGGGCTTTCCTGCAGCGGCTGGCGCCAACCGCGGTGCTGATTTCCCGGGGGCGCGGCAACGCGTTCGGCCATCCGCATCCGCAGGTGCTGAAGCGCTATCAGGCGCTGGGTAGCCGGGTATATGACAGTGCCGAGCAAGGCGCTGTACGGCTGCGCCTGGGGGCATTCACGCCACCAACGGTTGCGCGCAGTCAACGTCGTTTCTGGCGCGAACCGTTACCGTAACCCAGCGTTACCAAAGACTCAGGGTCGCGACAGGCGGGCCTGTTGCCGACGAACCCCGCTGCCGAACCTATATGGTAAAGTGGCGCACTTTTTCGAGGGGACATTCACTGTGTGGGAATTGGTCAAATCCGGCGGCTGGATGATGTTGCCGATCATTCTGAGCTCCATCGCCGCACTCGGCATCGTCGCCGAACGCCTGTGGACCCTGCGCGCCAGTCGCGTGACCCCTGAACACCTGCTGGGGCAGGTCTGGGGCTGGATCAAGAACAAACAGCTCGACAAGCAAAAACTCAAGGAGCTGCGCGCCAATTCGCCGCTGGGTGAAATCCTCGCCGCCGGCCTGGCCAACTCCAAGCATGGTCGCGAGATCATGAAAGAGTGCATCGAAGAAGCGGCTGCCCGGGTTATCCATGAACTGGAGCGCTACATCAATGCCCTCGGCACCATTGCCGCCATGGCACCGCTGCTCGGTTTGCTCGGCACGGTGCTGGGCATGATCGATATCTTCAGCTCGTTCATGGGCTCGGGCATGACCACCAATGCGGCGGTATTGGCCGGAGGGATTTCCAAGGCATTGATCACCACCGCCGCCGGCCTGATGGTGGGGATTCCTTCGGTGTTCTTCCACCGCTTCCTGCAGCGTCGCATCGACGAACTGGTGGTTGGCATGGAACAGGAGGCCATCAAACTGGTGGAAGTGGTGCAGGGCGATCGTGACGTAGACCTGGTCGAGGGCAAAGCGTGAAATTTCGCCGCAAGCAACGGGAAAATGTCGATATCAACCTCGCGTCATTGATCGACGTGGTGTTCATCCTGCTGCTGTTCTTTGTCGTGACCACCACCTTCACCCGGGAAACCCAGCTGCGTGTCGACTTGCCCGAGGCGGTGAGCGGTTCACCTGCCGAAGACCAGCAGGTCAAGCAACTGGATATCGCCATCAGTGCAGACGGCGTATTTTCAGTGAATAACCAATTGCTGCAGAAAAACGACCTCGCCAGCCTGATGGAGGCCTTGCAGAAGGAGTCCGGCGGCGATACCCAGCTACCGCTGTCGATCAGTGCTGATGGCAAGACCCAGCACCAAGCGGTGATCACCGCCATGGACGCGGCCGGCAAGCTCGGCTTCAGCCATTTGCGCATGACCACCGTCGAGGCGGCGAGCCCGCCCTGATGGCCATGTCCGATCGTTTGCTCAAGGCCTGGTACGAGGGCCATCCGGCATTGGTGCTGTTGCGGCCGCTGGAGTCACTGTATCGCCGCGTGGTGCAACGCAAGCGTGCGCGCTTCGTGGCAGGCGAGGGCGAGATTTATCAATCGCCGGTGCCGGTGGTGGTGGTCGGCAATATCACCGTGGGAGGCACCGGCAAGACGCCGCTGATCCTGTGGTTGATCGAGCATTGCCGTCGTAGCGGTTTGCGCGTGGGCGTGGTCAGCCGTGGCTACGGTGCCAAGCCGCCGCAGTTGCCGTGGCGGGTCGAGGCCAGCCACAGTGCCGAGGTGGCCGGCGACGAGCCCTTGCTGATCGTGCAGCGCAGCGGCGTAGCGCTGATGATCGACCCCGATCGCAGCCGCGCGGTAAAGGCCCTCTTGGCCAGTGAACCCCTGGACCTGATCCTCTCCGACGACGGCCTGCAGCATTACCGCCTGGCCCGCGATCTCGAACTGGTACTGATCGACGCTGCCCGTGGCCTCGGCAATCGTCGCTGCCTGCCGGCCGGGCCGTTGCGCGAGCCGGTGGAGCGCCTGCAAAGTGTGGATGCGTTGCTCTATAACGGTGCCGGTTCGGACCGTAAGGATGGTTTTGCCTTCCGGCTGCAGCCCACCGCGCTGATCAACCTGCACAGCGGCGAGCGCCAGCCCGTCACGCACTTTGCGCCGGGCCAACAGGTGCATGCGGTCGCCGGTATCGGCAATCCGCAACGTTTCTTCAATACCCTTGAAACGCTACACTGGCAGCCGCTGCCCCATGCTTTTGCCGACCACGCGCCCTACAGCGCCGAGGTCTTGAATTTTACCCCGTCATTGCCGCTGGTCATGACCGAAAAGGACGCGGTGAAGTGCCGCGCCTTTGCCCAGCCCGACTGGTGGTACCTTGCGGTGGATGCGGTGCCGTCGCCGGCGTTTGTCGCCTGGTTCGACACGCAGCTGATGCGTCTGCTGCCCAACCGTCTATTGCCTTAACGCTTCTTTCCAGGAATCACTCATGGACACCAAACTGCTCGACATCCTCGCTTGCCCGATCTGCAAAGGCCCGCTCAAGCTCAGCGCCGACAAAACCGAGCTGATCAGCAAAGGTGCCGGCCTGGCTTACCCGATACGTGATGGCATCCCGGTGATGCTTGAAAGCGAAGCCCGTACCCTGACCACCGATGAGCGCCTGGATAAATGACCACCGCCTTTACCGTCGTCATTCCCTCGCGCTATGCCTCGACGCGTCTGCCGGGCAAACCGCTGCAAATGATCGGCACCAAGCCGATGATCCAGCTGGTGTGGGAGCAAGCGTGCAAGAGCAGCGCCGAGCGGGTAGTGGTGGCCACCGATGACCCGCGTATCATCGAGGCGTGCAAAGGGTTCGGTGCCGAAGCCGTCCTGACCCGCGAAGACCATAACTCCGGCACTGATCGTCTGGCCGAGGTGGCGACCAAGCTTGGCCTGGCGCCCGACGCCATCGTGGTCAACGTGCAAGGTGACGAGCCATTGATACCGCCGGGTGTCATCGACCAGGTCGCCGCCAACCTCGCGGCCCATGGCGAGGCGCGTATGGCGACCCTGGCCGAACCGATCGAAGACATCGAGACGCTGTTCAACCCGAACGTGGTGAAAGTGGTCAGCGACATCAACGGCCTGGCACTGACCTTCAGTCGGTCTACCTTGCCCTGGGCGCGGGATGCCTTTGCCAAGAGTCGCGACGTGTTGCCGGAAGGCGTGCCGTATCGCCGCCATATCGGCATCTACGCCTACCGCGCCGGTTTCCTGCATGATTTTGTCAGCTGGGGCCCATGCCGGCTGGAAAACACCGAATCCCTGGAGCAACTGCGCGCCCTGTGGCACGGCGTGCGCATCCATGTGGGCGATGCGTTGGAAGCGCCGCCGGCGGGTGTCGACACTCAGGAAGACCTCGAACGCGTCCGTCGCCTGCTGGGCGCCTGATGGAAGTTCTGTTTGTATGCCTGGGCAATATCTGCCGCTCGCCAACCGCTGAAGGCGTCCTGCGCCATAAATTGCGCGAGGCGGGCTTGGCCGGCCAGATCGAGGTGGCGTCTGCCGGCACCGGGGAATGGCATATCGGCAACCCGCCGGACCAGCGCAGCCAGCGTGCGGCACTGGGGCGTGGCTACGACCTGTCATCCCAGCGTGCCCAGCAGGTTAGCCGCGCCGACTTTGCGCGCTATGACCTGATCCTGGCCATGGACCACAGCAACCTGCGCAACCTCAAGGCCATGCAGCCGGGTCAGGGCAAGGCGGAACTGGACTTGTTCCTGCGCCGCTTTGACGGCGAAGTGGACGAAGTGCCAGACCCTTACTATGAAGGTGAACAAGGTTTCGAGCGGGTCCTGGACCTGATCGAGCGCGCCTGTGATTTATTGGTGATCGAATTGAAGGGGCGGTTATGACCTTGCAAGTGCTTGCGCAGGTATCGCTCAAGCCATTCAACAGCTTCGGCATTGATGTGCGCGCTCAATTATTTGCCGAGGCCCACAGCGATGCCGAGGTTCGCGAAGCCATCGCCTATGCCGCTGCACACGCGGTACCGTTGCTGGTGATCGGTGGCGGCAGCAATTTGCTGTTGACCCAGGATGTCCCGGCGCTGGTGTTGCGCATGGCAACCCAAGGCATTCGCGTGCTGCACGACGATGGCGTGCACGTGGTGGTCGAAGCCGAAGCGGGCGAGGCCTGGCATCCGTTCGTCCTGTGGACCCTTGAACACGGCTTCTGCGGCCTGGAAAACCTCAGCCTGATCCCCGGCACAGTCGGGGCCGCACCCATGCAAAACATCGGGGCCTATGGCGTGGAGATCAAGGATGTCTTCGCCGGCCTCACCGCCCTGGATCGCCAGACGGGCGAACTGCGGGATTTCAGCCTGGACGAATGCAACTTTGCTTACCGTGACAGCCTGTTCAAGCATGAGGTCGGGCGGTGGTTGATCCTGCGGGTACGCTTTGCCCTCAGCCGCACCAATCACCTGAAACTCGACTACGGCCCGGTGCAACAGCGCCTGACCGCGCAGGGCATCACCCACGCTACACCAAGCGATGTGAGCCGGGCGATTTGCAGCATTCGCCGCGAGAAACTGCCGGACCCGGCAGAGTTGGGTAATGCCGGCAGCTTCTTCAAGAACCCACTGGTGTCCCAGGCCCTCGCTGCCGAACTGCAAAGCCAATACCCGGACTTGGTCGCATACCCTCAGGCCGACGGGCAAATGAAACTCGCCGCCGGCTGGCTGATCGACAAGGCAGGGTGGAAGGGCTTTCGAGACGGCGATGCGGGGGTGCACAAGATGCAGGCGCTGGTGCTGGTCAACTACGGCGCAGCCACAGGGCGCGAGATTGCCAACCTGGCGCTACGTATCCAGCAGGATATCTTCAAGCGTTTCAAGGTCGAGCTGGAGATGGAACCCAACCAGTACTGATCTTTAAGGCCTGGAAATGAAAATGCCCCGTATCTTGCGATACGGGGCATTTTTTATTGCGCTGGTTGATCAGTCGTCGCGGCTCATGATGCCGAAGATCTGCAACAGGCTGATGAACAGGTTGTAGATCGATACATACAGGCTGATGGTGGCCATGATGTAGTTACGCTCACCACCGTGGATGATGGCGCTGGTCTGGAAAAGGATGCACACCGAGGAGAACAGCACAAAACCTGCGCTGATCGCCAGTTGCAGGCCGCTGATCTGGAAGAACATGCTGGCCACCACCGCCGCCAGCAACACGAAGAAGCCTGCGGTGATGAAGCCACCCAGGAAGCTCATGTCCTTACGGCTGATCAGCACGTAGGCCGACAGGCCACCAAATACCAGCGCCGTCATGGCAAACGCCGAACTGACCACTTCCGCACCGCCGGCCATGCCGAGGTAACGGTTGAGGATCGGGCCGAGGATAAAGCCCATGAAACCGGTCAAGGCAAACGCCGACACCAGGCCCCAGGCCGAATCGCGCAGCTTGTTGGTCAGGAAGAACAGACCATAGAAGCCGATCAGCACGACAAAGATATTCGGATAACCAACGCGCATCTGTTGGGCCACATACGCCATCACGCCGCTGAATGCGAGCGTCAAGGCGAGCAAGCCGTACGTATTGCGCAACACGCGGCTGACTTCAAGCTGCTCAGCCTGCGCGTTGCCATTCACTGCGTAATTCTGTTCGCGCATGGCGACACTCCTTCAGTTTTGAAACGTTCAGTCGCAAAGATCATAACAGACGCTCTGTAACAAGCGATGCAGAGAGTTTGACAGTGTGTTTCATTCGGGTATTATGGCGCCCGCTGACACGGGATGAGCTACTATAATCCTGTGATGCACAAGGGAAATTGGCAGAGTGGTTGAATGCACCGGTCTTGAAAACCGGCGAACGTTAATAGCGTTCCCAGGGTTCGAATCCCTGGTTTCCCGCCAAGATTTAAACGAAAGCCCCGCGATTGCGGGGCTTTTGCGTTTCTGGGGTTTGAGAATGTTTCTTCTGCTTTTGGCGGGAGTTCCGAAACTTTCGGGTAAGAGTTCCGAAACTTTGCCTATTTGGATGGTTTCGCGGTGGCGCCAATCCTCCTGTAAACCCGCTTTGTGATCTCCTGTTTGCTGTGTCCCAGCAGCAGGCTTGCATCACCGATATCGATGATTTCCGACGCGGCCTTCGGCCGGATGTCGCGGAACTGAAACCCTCCAATCTTGGCCGCGAGGAGCGGGTCGCCTTGTTCGATGGCGTTCTGCTGGGCTTTTTCCCGAGCCTTGTCCCAGCGCAAGCGCAACATCCCCTTCGTCATTCGCTTTCCATGCCTGTTGATCAACAGGTACTTGGATGAATGACCGACATTCCTTTCGCCAATCTCCCTAACCAATCTCCCCAAGCTGTTTTCCCCGGCTTCCGTACGCATCAGGATTCGAAGCTTCTGGCCGGTCTTGCCCTGCGTTACCAGGAAGTAGTCACCTTCTGTATCGTCGCTGCGCATGATCAGCACGTCAGCAGGCCGCTGTCCGGTCAAATAGCCCAGGTCCATGGCTTCCTTCAGTTCTTGTTCGGCAACCGCGTAGACGGCATCCCAAACAGCCGCGTTGGCGTAGTAATCACGCGGCGCCTCCTTGTTCTTCCTGATGCCCTGGCAAGGGTTCTCCCGCTCCGTCAGCCCCCACTCCCTGGCCATGTTGAAAACGTGGGACAGGAGCGCGATCTCGCGGTTGGCACGAACCTTCGCTGAGCGGGCATCACGGTAGCCGGCGATGTTGAACGGCGTAATTGAATCGATGGGCGCCTCATCAAACGTAGGACGAAGCTGTTTCAGTTCGGCCATGTTGTCCTTCTGGGTCCGCTCCCCCTTTTTTGGGATGACGTCGCGCACGTACCGGTCGAAGATGCCCTTCATCGTTGTCAGATCGGCAGGCTTTTCTTTGGCCTCCAGTTCAGCCCACTTCAGCCGGGCTTTGCTCAGGTCTGTACCAAGCGGAATCTCTTTTCCCGCTGAGTCACGGTAGTAGTAGCCGATCCAGACCTTGCCATTCTTCCTTGGGCGCTTACGACGCACCATTCCTGGCGGCAAGTCCCTGTTTTCCGTGTTTCGGGGGCGCATATCAGTTCACTCTGGAGAAATCAGGCGTCCAAGCTGGACGCGCCGGCGGCGGGTTTGGATCTGCGATTGCGGCGTTAACCATCCCAAGCTTCATGCGCGCGTACATCCGACCCACCAGAGGGCGACCGCCACGGCTCTCGATGAACACCCAGTTTCGGTCTTTCAGCCATTTGCGCTGGTGAGCGCGCTGCTTGTAGCCGGTTAGGTCGGCGAGCTCGTCGTCCGAAAGGATCTCTGCTTGCATACCTACCTCCGGCCGGCCGCGGTGGGCCGTGCTGTCTTGATGATTTGGATGGCCAGGCCGAAGCTGATCAGCAGCCAGGCGCAGGTGCCGGCGAAGGCGTAGAGCAGGGCCTCGGTGGTGCCGGTTTCCAGCAGGTCGAGCCCGAGCCAGCCGAACCAGCCGAGTGTTCCTACCAGGTACAGCAAAGCGCCCAGCAGTATCAGGGTGAGTTTCATAGCGAACATGGGGTGTCCTTGCCGCGCTGGGCGGCTGAAGGTGGGTTATTCGTTGGGGTCGACGATGCTGTGTGAGATTGAAACCGTCTTCCGCGCAGCTTCTCCGAGATATATCTCGTTCATGACTTTGTCGTGCTGAATGGATACGGAATCGGTGGCGTCCTCGTCATCGCCGAGCTCAGAAAGGCCCAGTTGGCGGACACGCAAAAGATCAACGCCGTCCGGAACCTCGAACACGGTCGTGATCGCGCTCGTTATCATGATGAAGGGCATAGGAATACCTCGCCCGCCGCTCACCGGCAGGCATTTAGGGGGGGTTACATTTCGATAACAGTTCAGCAAGTGACAGCGCTGAAGTGTTTCGCCGAAAATTTGATTTTTGGTCGTGCTGAGGCAGCCTAAGCATCTGAGCGAGCAGTTATTGATGCTCGGCTATCTGGTCAGGCTACTCAATGAGGAGGTGTTTGCAGTGTTCAAGGGATACATCGTTGCAATGTTGGCAGTCGCCATATCAACGTTGGTGGTAGCTGAGGAACTACCGCAAGGACCGTTGCTTCAGCGCTTTGGTGATGCCATTAATGAGTTGCCCAAACCACCATCGCCCCCAGAGGCAAAAGCTACTCCGCGCGAATTGCACTTCGAAGGCCAAGAGGCGCTCAATCACCCTGGCAGACCCGCGATGCGCGATA
The DNA here is from genome assembly GCF_052850795.1 of Pseudomonas sp. 910_23. Lineage (NCBI taxonomy): Bacteria > Pseudomonadati > Pseudomonadota > Gammaproteobacteria > Pseudomonadales > Pseudomonadaceae > Pseudomonas > Pseudomonas sp. 910_23. The sequence goes on from NZ_VXCZ01000021.1 coordinate 118,151, forward strand.
TGGAAAAAACTGGCAATCCAAGCATCGATAACATGCATACACGTGATAGAGACGCCTGTAGAAGGGTTCAAGCGGCAGCATTAGGGCAGGGCAAAAGTTTGAGTTTGGTTTGTGACTAAGAGGGGCTACTGAGACTTTGGCATCACCTGCTTGAACTCGACCACCCAGACCCACGGGTTGGAGTTCCACGACTCGGCGCCGTTGATCCCCACCCACAGTTCTCGCCAGGCGTCGAAAGGGTCAGTCCAGTTGCCTGGGCCTGGCTCGGACTTGAAGGGGTGGAAAGCATAATCGCCGTCGCCCTGATGGATTCGTTTAATGCCCTCGGCGATGTAGCGGCTTTCGTAGGCCGTCTCACCTTCGCCGTCCTGCAACCGCTCGACGCGCACGTCGGTAATCTCCAGCAGGATGCGGCTGACCCAGCGCGGCATATGAATTGAAGGCCGAATTTTCCCTGGCTTGATCATAGCGCACCCGGTTTGCCGGAAGTCCCAATCTGCCGGGTACCGGATAGGTTCGCCATTGCTCAGCTCTCGCGGAGCGATAGAATCCACCTGAGCGTCAGCTTGCCAAGCTTCGCGCACCCACAACAGCTCGCCACGTCGGCCGTAGGGGCAGGGTGCGAACTCTTCCAGTTCTTTGGCGCACTCCGCTTCGGTCGCTCCGAACACGCCGAAACCGTATCGTGGGTCGCGCTGGGCAATTGCCATCCATCGATGACGCTCGCCGGCGGCAACGGAAGAGTCTTCGACCGGAATCTGGAAGCTTTTGACCGGCCGCCGCGTGACCGTCTTCCTGCCTTCCATGATGGCGCGCACCATCGGCGCCGAGAACAGGATTGGGCGTTCTTTGATCCGGCTCACGGCGTCACCTCCCGGCGCGCCCACTGAACATAGGGGCCGTCATCCGTATCGAAGATCCCCATCAGGAACCACTCAGGGCCGGGCGATTCAGGATTCCAAGCGGTGCACGCAGCATCCTCGTCAGGTAGATCCGCGATCTCGTCGCCAGAGTGCCAGCCTTTCAGTTCCAGTTTCTGTTCCTTGACCCATGCAACGTAGGGCGCCGGGTCTTCGCCTTCGCCAAAGCTGGGAATGTTCGGGTGATACCACCAGCCGTCTGCATCGCGCTTCACCTCGACCGGCCCAAACGGCTTGTTGTCGCTGTGATCCTGGCAGGGAGTGACGTAAACCACGTCGGAGTAGTGCCCGCCGCCAGAGCTGAATTCCACCCTGCAGCCGCACTTGGCGGGCTCGCTGTTAACGAACGTAATCTTTTGTTCGGGCATGACTTCGTCCTTGCCGCCATAGCGGCTATCAAACTCATGGTGGGGAGAGGTATCGTTGCCTCCTCAGATAGGGAGGTGCAATGTGGTCGTGCACGGAGTTGAATACCGATTTTGTTGCGCCTCAAGCGTCATCGAAGGTCACGATGGACTTGCGATGGAGTGCTGGAGGGGTAACAACGGACCGTTGTTTGAGATATTTCGAAATGATGAAACGCTTCGATTCGAGGTGACTTTGTTTATACCGGACGTTCCGCTTGAGTTGCTTGAATACGCGGTCCCGATTGCCCGAGAGTGGTTGGGAGAGTTTGTACCTTATCCCTAATGCCGGGTTACTTGCCGCTATAGCGGCTGACTTTGAAGGGGGAGGGGTTACAGGTTTTGCGGGTGGAGTACATCCGTACTCTTTCAGGATTTGACGCCCAGCGCCTTGTCGATGCAGTCGTTGTGCCCGGTGACGTACTCGTAGGTGTGCAGGCCGTCGGTCATGACCAGGCGCTCAGGCATCACCACCGCTACCGGCGCGGTCTTCTCGACTTGCGGGGGTGTTAGATACACCTCGGCGCTGCCGCCCTCGTCGCAAAGGTCGTTTGCTTCGGGAATTGCAAACAGCACCATGCCCGGAAACTCCATCTCGGATATTCCGCCCTCCAAAAGCCATTCAAGGCTCAAACCTTCCTCGCCGTTGTCGCGAGTGACGGCTACAGCCTGAATATACACCGGCTCGCCCTGTGGCCGTTCTGGCTTCCCTAACTCCACGTACGTCCTGTGCCGCCCTTCTATTTCGAGCGTGACCATTGACCAATCTGACCAGTGTGCTGATACGGGTACTGTGTCCCCATGGGGCTGGGCGGCTGGCTTGTTGGCTGGCGCAGGTTCGGGCAACCCGCACAAGTAATGGTCCATCTGCTCTCTGCAATCCTGCTCGGTGTAGCCGCAATCAGGGCAACGCGGTGGCGCATCCAGCAGGGCGCGCAGCTCACGAATAGCGGCATCTTTCACAGGGGCTTCATTGCTACGGACAAGGGCAACTGCCGCACTCAATACCAGCACGCCGTCAATCGTTTGGTTGTGGCTCATACAGCCTCCCTCGTTACCAGATCATGGGCATTCGCCCGAGCTTTGGCGCAGGCGATCCATGCCTCATAAAGCCAGCCAGTTGCCTGGTCCTCGTAGTTGTTTCCCTTCTTGAAGAACTCGCAGTCCAGGCAAAAGCCTTTCTCGTCTGCCCAGATCTCAAACAGTTCACGCTCTCTCGCCTCGTCGTAAGCGTGACTGGCGACGTGGTCTT